>JAILRQ010000065.1 GCA_024698125.1 Acholeplasmatales bacterium | reverse complement strand
CTTGCCTTGCTAAGAAGTGGTATTATTCTAATACCAATCATTATAATATTCTATTATTCTGGCTTTGGATTTACAGGGCTTGCCCTTGCAACTCCAATATCAGATATAATAAGTGCATTAATTACCTTGCCATTTTTGCTTTATTTCTTGTTCAAAAAGCCAAAAATCGAAATAAATGACGGAGAAAATGTAAAATTATAAAATTTTTGAAATAAATAATTGACAAGAATTAATACTACATTTATAATGTTTATATCTTAATACAAACCTATGAGATGGAAATAAAACAGCTTATCGCTTACAGAGAGTAGGGCATTGGTGGAAGCTCTATAGTATGAGGGTTGAAAAATGGACCATTGAGGGAATGATGAAATAAAGATTATATATATCTTTAGAGTATCTCATTACGTGTGCATACGTTAGTTGCAGTAGGTGTGATTGCACTTATGATAAAGTAGCTACATTATTAAATGTGGAACTTAGGTGGTACCGCGGGTATAACACTCGTCCTAAATAGATTTTTAGGGCGAGTTTTTTTTATTTATCAAGGAGGATATAAAATGAAACCAGAGCTACAAGAATTAAAAAATATGGATTTAAGTGAATATAATATCATCCCATTATGTGATGAAATATATTCAGATATTAAAACTCCAATTCAGGTGTTAAAAAACTTTAAGGCGATTTCTAAGAAGTGCTTCCTACTAGAATCTGTATCTCAGGAGAAGTGGGGAAGATATTCCTTCCTTGGATGTGATCCAAAGCTTGAAATAAAGTGTAAGGATAATATGGTCACAATAATTGAAAATGGTGAAGAGAAATCATTTAAATCAGATGAGCCAATGAATGAGATTAGAAAGATTATAAAGAAATATAAGTCTCCTCATTTCAATTACCTACCTAACTTTACAGGAGGATTTGTAGGATATGCTTCATATGATACCTTAAAATATGCAGAGCCTGTTTTAAAGTTTAAGTCATATGATGAGGCATGCTTTAATGATTATCACTTTATGCTATTTGATAAGGTTGTAGTATTTGATAATTTGAAGCAGCGTATTCAAATTATAGTAAATATTAAGGCTGATAACCTTGAGAAAAGCTATAAGGAGGGAATAAAGGAGATTGAAGCCTTAAAGACAATCGTTAAGGCTGACTTCCATCCAAATATTCCAAATAATCAAATTGTTGAGCCAATTGTAGCTCATGATACCTTTGATTCATATAAGAAATCAATCGAGCGTATTCATAAGCACATTATTGATGGAGATATATTCCAATGTGTATTTAGTAGAAGATTTAAGGGTAAGATGAAGGGTTCATTATTTAATACCTATAGAGTACTTAGAGGACTTAACCCTTCCCCTTATATGATATATATGGATACAGAGGAGCTTGAGATTGCAGGGTCATCTCCTGAAACACTTGTTAAAAAGGAGGGAGACCTACTTCAAACCTTCCCAATCGCTGGAACTCGTCCTCGTGGTAAAAACGAGAAGGAGGATTTAGAGCTTGAGGAGGGACTTAAGAAGGATCTTAAGGAGCTTGCAGAGCATAATATGCTTGTAGATCTTGGACGTAATGATATTGGTAGAGTTTCAAGATTTGGAAGTGTAGAGGTAGTAAACTACCAATACATTTTAAAGTTTAGTCATGTAATGCATATTACATCTACAGTTAATGGTTTAATTCGTGATGATAAGGATGCAATAGACGCATTGCAGGCAATTCTTCCTGCAGGAACTCTAAGTGGAGCTCCAAAGATTAGAGCCTGTCAAATAATTGATGAGCTTGAGCCAGTAAGAAGAGGAATATATGGTGGAGCTATCGGATATATTGATTTTAGAGATAATCTTGATATGTGCATTTGTATTCGTACAGCTATTAAGAAGGATGATACAGTATATGTTCAGGCTGGAGGAGGAATCGTATTAGATTCAGTTCCAGAAAATGAGTATATGGAAACAGAGAATAAGGCTAAGGCAGTGCTTAGAGCCCTAGAGATGAGTGAGGGGGATTTAGAATGATACTTTTAATAGATAATTATGATTCATTTTCATATAACCTATATCAGTATGTAGGTTCTATAAACCCAGATATTAGGGTTGTAAGAAATGATGAGCTTAGCGTTGAAGAAATAAAGAAGCTAAATCCATCACATATAATAATATCTCCAGGACCTGGTATTCCAAGTGAAGCTGGAGTTATTGAGGATGTTATAAGAGAAATAAGAAATATTCCAATTCTTGGAGTATGCCTTGGACATCAGGCCATATGTGAGGTATATGGTGCAAATATAATCCACGCACCACTTATAATGCATGGTAAAAAGGATGTTATAGAAATAGATAATACTTGCCCAATATTTAAAGGGCTTGGAAAGACTATGAAGGCTGCAAGATATCATTCACTTGTAGCAGATATGGTGCCAGATGGTTTAGTGGCTACAGCAAAATCTATGGATGGCCTTATTATGGGGGTTATGGCTTTAGATAGAAAGCTATATGGAGTTCAATTTCATCCTGAAAGTGTTATGACACCAGAGGGTATTAAAATATTAAAGAATTTTTTGGAGGAAAGATAAAATGGAAATTAAAGAGGTATTATTAAAGGTTGTTGAGGGTAACGACCTTACAAGTGAAGAAGCATATTTTATGCTAGATAACATTATGAAGGGTACAATTGAGCCTTCTCAAGCAGGTGCATATCTTACAGCACTTCGTATGAAGGGTGAGACTGTAACAGAGATTGCGGCTTGTGCTAAGGCTATGAGAGATAATGGTACTTACATTAAGGGATGTGAGGATGCGATTGATATCGTAGGAACAGGTGGAGATAAGGCTTCATCTATTAACATTTCATCAATTTCATCATTTATTATTGCGGCTGCAGGTATTAAGGTCGCAAAGCATGGAAATAGAGCTGTTTCTTCAAAGTGTGGAGCTGCAGATATATTTGAGGCTTTTGGAGTAAATATTAAAACTACTCCAGAGAAGGCCAAGGAAATATATGATAAGAATAATTTAATATTCTTATTTGCTCAAATATATCATAGCGCTATGAAGAACGCAGGTCCTATTCGTAAGGCTTTAGGATATAGAACAGTATTTAATATCCTAGGACCTCTTACATCACCAGCACATACAAATAAGATTGTACTTGGTTCATATTCAAAGGAGCTTTGTCCAATTATTGCAGAGGTTGCTCGTGAGGTAGGAATAAAGAACGCCTTAATCGTTCATGGTGAGGATGGTCTTGATGAGGTAACACTTACAGGAAAGACTTATATTGTTGAGCTTCGTAATGGAATTATTTCAGACTTTGAGTTTGACCCAAGAGCTTATGGATTTGAGTATTGTACTCTAGATGAGCTTGTTGGTGGAGATCCTAGTGTTAATAAGGATATCGCCCTAAAGATTTTAAATAATGAGAACTCAAAGCGTAGAGATGCCGTATTATTAAATGCTGGACTTGCAATCTATGTTGCAACTGATGGTATATCTATTGGAAAGGGTATTGAAATCGCAAGAGAAACTCTTGCCTCTGGTAAGGCTCTTGAGGTTTTAAACAACTATATCAAGCTATCTAATGAGTAATATACTTGATACTTTAGTAGAATCTACAAAAAAAAGATATAAGGATTTGTATCAAAACCTTGATGAAATCAAGGCTTTGGCAAATAAAAGAGTAATTACAAATCCAACTTTCTTTTATGATGCTATTAACAAAAAGGGAATATCATTCATTTGTGAAATAAAAAAGGCATCTCCATCAAAGGGATTGATATCACCTGATTTTCCATATAAGGAAATTGCAAAGAAATATAATGAATGTGCTGATGTTATATCAGTACTTACTGAGCCTACTAAGTTCTTAGGTAGCGCTAAGTATTTAACTGAGGTAAAGGAGATTGTTTCAATTCCTGTACTTCGAAAAGACTTTATAGTATATGAATATCAAATATATGAGGCAAAGGCTATTGGTGCTGATGCAGTACTTTTAATTGTTTCAATACTTGATAAAAATACATTAAAGAAGTATATTAATTTATGTCATGAGCTAGGGCTTGGAGCCTTAGTTGAGGCTCATGATGCCACTGAGGTAAAGATTGCACTAGAATGTGGTGCTAGGGTTATTGGTGTAAATAACCGTAACCTTAAGGATTTTACTATTGATATGCATAATTCTATTAATTTAAGAAATCTAGCTCCAAAGGAGATATCCTTTGTATCTGAATCAGGTATAAAGACTAGGGAGGATATCAAAATACTTGAGGAGAATAATGTTAGCGCAGTTCTAATTGGAGAAACACTTATGAGAAGTGATGACATCATCTCTACTGTAAGAAGGCTTAGAAATGACTAAGGTTAAAATTTGCGGTATAAGAAGTATTAGGGAGATAGACATTTGTAATAAGTATGAGCCAGATTTTATAGGATTTGTATTTGTAAAGGATAGAAGAAGATATATATCAAAGGAAAATGCTTTAAGATTAAAGAAATATCTTAATAAGAATATTATGTCAGTTGGTGTTTTCTTAAATAATCCAATTGAAGAGGTTATAGATATTGCTAATAGTGGTGCTATTGATATGGTTCAGCTTCATGGATGTGAGGGTGAAAACTATATTAGAGATTTAAGAAAAAGAATAAATATCCCAGTAATCAAAGCCTATAAGGACTTTGTTGACTGTGATTTTGCACTATTTGATAATCCAAAGCCAGGAGAGGGTAAGACCTTTGATTGGGATAGTATCGATAGTAAAAATAAGGATTACTTCCTTGCAGGAGGTATTTCTAAGGATAATGTATTAGATGCACTTGCCCTGCATCCATATGCAGTAGATGCTTCATCATCTCTTGAGGGTCCTGATGGATTTAAGGATGAGGAGAAGGTTAAAGAATTTATTAGGTTGGTGAGAAATTATGAAGGGTAGATATGGTGAGTTTGGTGGACAATATGTTCCAGAGACATTAATGAATGCAGTCCATGAGCTTGAGGAGGCTTACGATAAGTATAGTAAGGATCCTGAGTTTATTAAGGAGCTTAATGACCTATATGCAAATTATGCAGGACGTCCATCAAGGCTTTATTATGCTAAGAAGATGACAGAGGATCTTGGGGGATGTAAGATTTATTTAAAGCGTGAGGATTTAAATCATACAGGTGCTCATAAGATTAATAACTGTCTTGGTCTTTGTCTTCTTGCAAAGAAGATGGGAAAGAAGAGAGTTATAGCTGAAACTGGTGCAGGACAGCACGGAGTTGCAACTGCAACAGTTGCAGCACTTCTTGGACTTGAATGTGAAATATTCATGGGTGAGGAGGATACTAAAAGACAAGCCTTAAATGTATTTAGAATGGAGCTTCTTGGAGCTAAGGTAAATGCAGTTAAGACTGGTTCAAGAGTATTAAAGGATGCTGTTAACGCAGCTATGAAGGAATGGGCTAATAGAATGGATGATACATTATATGTACTAGGTTCTGTTATGGGTCCACATCCATTCCCTATGATTGTTCGTGATTTCCAAAAGGTCATTGGAAAGGAAATTAAGGAGCAAATCAAAGAGAAGGAGGGAAGACTTCCTGATGTAGTAATGGCTTGTGTTGGAGGAGGATCTAACGCAATTGGTACATTCTTTGAGTTTATTGAGGATAAGGGTGTAGAGCTAATTGGATGTGAGGCTGCAGGTAAGGGAATTGATACAACTCTTACAGCCGCAACTATTTCTACAGGTAAGATGGGAGTATTCCATGGAATGAAGTCTTTATTCTGTCAGGATAGTGATGGACAAATTGCTCCAGTATATTCAATTTCTGCAGGACTTGATTATCCAGGAATTGGACCTGAGCACGCAAATCTTTATAAGACTGGACGTGCTAAGTATGTAGCAATTACTGATGATGAGGCAGTAGAGGCCTTCAAGTATTTATCAAGAACTGAAGGAATTATTCCAGCTATTGAATCATCTCATGCCTTAGCATATGCTATGAAGCTTGCACCAACACTTTCAAAGGATAAGATTATGGTTGTAACTGTCTCTGGAAGAGGAGATAAGGATGTTGCAGCTATCGCTAGATATATGGGGGTAGATATCCATGATTAATTTTAAGAAGTATTTTACAACTAAGAAGGGGTTTATTCCATTTATCACTGCAGGTGACCCTTCAATTGATGCATCACTTAAGTATTTAAATACCTTAGTAGAGGCAGGAGCTACACTTATTGAAATAGGAATTCCATTTAGTGATCCTATTGCTGAGGGTGCAACTATTATGGAGGCATCAGCAAGAGCATTATCTAATGGAGCTACCCTTAAAAGAGTATTTGAGCTAGTTTCTATGTTTAGAGAAAATAATAAGGACTTCCCACTAGTATTTATGACATACCTAAATCCGGTATATGCTTATGGATATGATAAGTTCTTCAAGAATATGAAGGATTTAAATATGCAAGGAATTATTATTCCAGACCTTCCTTATGAGGAAAAGCATGAGGTTTCTGATGTAGCATCTAAGTATGATGTTGCAGTTATCTCACTTATCGCCCCAACATCAAAGGATAGAATTAAGATGCTTGCAAGTGAGGCTGAGGGATTTGTATACCTAGTATCATCTCTTGGAGTAACTGGTGTAAGAGATGTAATTACAACAGACATCGATGGAATGGCTAAGGAAATTAAAAAGTACACAGACATTCCAGTATGTGTAGGATTTGGTATTAAATCACCAGAGACTGCAAAGAAGATGTGTAATGTAGCTGATGGAGCTATAGTAGGATCTGCTATAGTAAACATCATTGCAAAGTATGGAGATAAGGCAGAAGGCTTTGTATATGACTTTGCAAAGTCTATTGTTGATGAAATTAATAAGTAAAAGAAAATTGCTAGATATATTCTAGCAATTTTTTATTTTACGCTTTTATTGTAAATAATATTAAGGTATAATTAATTTAAGAAGAAAGGAAGTAAGGAAAAGATGAAGGTTTGCAGTGAGTGCGATACTAAGTATCAGGATTATTTAACAGCTTGTCCTGTGTGTGGAAAGAAATATGTTGATCCAGATGATGAAGTTGATTTCGTAAAACCTTACCAGATAAGTAAGGGGGCGACACCAATCACAAGTGGTAGATATGTACCTAGAGCATATTATTATTCTAATCAAGAGGATTTAGGATCATTTGGTGTTGGTGTTGCATTAACATTACTATTAGGAGTAATTGGAATGGCAATATGCTTAGGAATTGCTAAGCATGATACTTGTAAAGGAGGATTGCTTGGATTTTTTATTTCACTATTTATCGGATTTATATTAGTAATAATAAAAGCAACACTTTAATTTTAAAAGGTCCCAGACGGGACCTTTTTTCTTTGAAAGTATAGTATATTTGACATTAGATTTTTAAAGGATTATAATATATGTTGAAGAAAAATGTAGCGAGAGAGAAAGGGTTAATCGCAATGGCTAAGAGAAAAGTGAAAAAAAGATTGATAGTTTTACTATCATTACTTACAACATTTATCACTGCTGTAGTGCTATTTTGCGCTATAACAGGGTTCAATATTAAAACCTTCATATTTGGTACAAGCGCAACTGGTAATGCGGTTATTACAGACACTGACCTGGAGACTACTACACTAGAACCACCATCAGATGGTTCAACTCCAGACAGCTATGATGCCCTTACTAATTTCGCTTATTTTGCGTATAAGCTAGAGCATTCAGATTTTGAAGCTACAACTGATGGTAAGGCTTCAGCAAAATATAATGGAATGAACGTTGATCAAAACGTATATGATTATAGATTAAAGAGTGGAGATTATATTTTAACTGATACAAGAAGTACCTCAACCTTTGTTAAGGTATATCAGGAGCAATTCTTCACAGGCGCGAAGGTATTATATAGAACTGGATCATCTTCAAACTATGATTCAATGACTGTAAATGCTAGATCAAATTCACAGGAGTTTGCCTTATATGGACTAGGACCTGAAAAGATTATTGGATATATTGTATGTAAGGATACATTATTATCAGATACAGGAGTTGTATCTAATGGTGATGGTACATACACAACAACATATTCTCTAGATCCAACAGTCGCTCCAGTTTATTACCAAAGAAAGGTAAAGACTAATGCTACAATATCAGATATGCCTAACTTTGTTAGTGTTGATTTAACATATACCTATGATTCAAATTGGAATGTTATAAGTGCAACCTATAATGAGGTTTATTCGATCTATAAGATGAAGTCTTGGATTGAAACATCAACAGATATAACAGAAACATTTACATATCTTTCATCTGATGAAGCACAATCTAGGATTAATGATAAATATGAATTCTATAAGGATTACTTTGATTTGGAGGTACCAGCAGATGATGAAATCATTTCAGATACAACTGAAATGACTGCCCTAGATTATCTTGGTACTATGGCATCCCTTATGAATGAGGATTATATTAATGCCAATGTTGATGTAGCAATAAATGGTAGGAAGTATGATGTTTTAGCCAAGATTAGCCCTAAGGATTTAAGTGCTTCAATACTTGTTGAGGATATTAACATAATCTATAAGGATAATAAGCTTTATATCAAGGGTGATATAAGTGGATATTATGATATAAATGAGCTATTAAGCCTATTTAACCTAGAAGCAAATACTGCCACATCCCTTGATACAGAGGATTTAATATCTGGTATTATGTCAGATATAAATAATGGTAGTGTATCTCATAATGGAGACTATACATATGTAGATATTACATTCAATTTATTTGGATATAGTATTCCTACAACATTTACATTCTACACACCAGATGAGGATACAATAGAGTTTACATCTCTTGGTGCGGCATATACATATAACACTGATAAGTTTGAGCTTTGCTTTAGCCTATTAGATAGCCTTGATTTATCATTTGATACAGATGGACTTGAGCCATTTGTATATGCAGCTAATGTAAGCCTTGACGCAACTCTAAGCTATAATGGATATAGCTTTGATGTTGAAGGTGATATTTACCTTGATTTATATAACAAGGTTTGTGATGGAGCTATAAATATTACATATGATAGCACAACAATTACAGCAATTGTTACATATAAGGACAATTACATTTATATTGAAGCCCTAGATAAGGTTTGTTTTAAGATTTCTATAGAAGAGATTAAAGCCCTAATGGCAGATGGTAATACAGAGGCCTTAGATACTACAGGAATATCTTATGAGCTTGTTAAGAGCTACCTAGAAAATATTAGTGTTACTACATCTAACTCTCTTGATATTTCATATAATGAGGATTTAATATTTAATGATTTAACAATTTCAAATATTAGCCTAAGTATATCTCCAAGAACTGATTATAAGGATGTAGTAGTAGATGATAGTAATTATATTGACTACACTTCAATAAAGCCACTTATAGATAATATTATTTCTAAGGCAAATGAAATAAAAGAGGCAGAAGGATTAACTGCTACAATTGATGCAAGCTATAATGATTATAAAGTTCAAGGTACGGTTTACCTTAAGTATGATACATTAAGCCTTAAGGCTATCCTAAATGTTTCATCAACTGATTTTTCAACAGATTTAGTATTATATTATTTAAATGATGAAATCTATTTAGAATATAATTCATTAAAGATTTCATTAACAAAAAATAAGCTTCAAGAGCTTATTCCAGCATCTAATAATGAATCAATTGATATTAATGAAATACTTAATATCATAAATAGTATTAAGTATACTACATCACTTGATATTTTATTAAATACAAGTGCATACATTGGTACTGATTTCTCCTTAAGTATTACTGATGATTTAACATTACAAATCAAGTCAACTGCTTTAAATGCAACTATTACAAATATTAGTGGTTATAGTGATGCAATAGAATTAGATAGTACTGCATTTGTAAATGTTGATTCATATGTTGATGATGGACTAAATATCTATGATTTAATTAAGGATAAGAGCTTTACATTAACTCTTAGTGATGTAGTTGTTCAATCCTTAGGACACGAGGTGCTATTAGCAGGAGAAATCTATGTTAATGATAAGAATCTAGAAGCAGATATTTATCTAAATATTGATAGTAAGTATGATGTTGATATAGCTCTAAAGCTAGTATCAAATAAGGTATATGTAACAGTATCTAATCAAACATTTGTGCTTGATTTAGAAACTATGGATTCATTTATTGATGAAGCCCTAGTAAAGATTAATACTATGCTTGGAACATCATATACATTTAATGAAGGATCTTCATTAGAGCTTCAAAAGATTTTAAATGTAGTTTCAGCTATTACTATTACAGATAGTATTAATGTTAATCTTACAGAGCTTTTAAATAAGGCTCTTACAATAGCAGTTGTAATAAAGACTACTGATAATGATGCAAATATATCATTTACATCTACAGGTGAGGTAGTATCAAGTGGTAATATCACTATTATAAATAGTGAGGCACATGATATTCTGGCCCCTACATCAAATCTATTTGATACAGACGATATCTTGACTTTATTAGATTATATTAGTAGTGCTTATGCATTAATAGATGATAAGCTATTCAGCTTAACTATTAATGATTTAGTCCTATCTAAGGCTGATGCAGGAGATTATTTCAATATTAGTGGAAGTGTTAAGCTTAACCTAATTGATGGAATAAAGGAATTTGATGCGATATTAAGCCTTATAATTGTAGAATATAGAAATGGTCTTCAATATGGATGGCACCAGGTAAATCTTACAATTATATCAGCTACCACATCAGGTGGTACTGCAATGGTTTATGGTACATATGGAAATAACGAAAGTGATTTATCAAGTGTTGTAAAGGTTTATTCAACATTTGATGGAGTTAAGGCTTTAATTAATTCAGTGATGGATTTAATGCAGATTGATACATTTAGTAATATGCTAAGTGATTCATCATCACAGCTATTAATAAATAGCCTAATTAATGAAATAACAATTAATGATACTGATTTAACACTTGTATTAGATCAGCAGGCCTTAAATAAGTATCTATCAGAGCAGAGCCTAATTACATTAACTCTTACAAAGACTAATGATAGATTATCTAACATTGAGCTTACAAATGCTTATCTATCATATACAAATGATAGAGATTACCTAAAGATTACATCTCTTGATGTAACTCTAGAGGAAATCACATCCCTTGATGTAGAAGCTCCAAGTGATACATCAGATTATATTGACCTTACAAATATGAGCTATCTATTTGAGGCCTTATATGAGGATGCACAGCTTGAATACTTTGAAATTACAGGTACAGTAAAGCTTGTAGCCCTAGATATGTTAACAATAAGTGTTCCAGTTGATATAAAGATTCATGTAACAGAAAATGGAGAGCCAGAGGTTCTAGCTACCTTAAATATTCCTTCAGTATGGGCTGTCGTTAGTATACTTACTGAAAAGACTTTGACTATTGCATATAAGGATGGATATGTTTACCTTAATAGAGTAGATAAGGAATCTGGATCATTATTCTCATCTAAGAAAAAGAATTACTTCCTAAAGATTACATATCAGGAGTTTATGAGTGATTTCTTGAATTACTTACTTGGAGAATATGGATGTGGAATGCCAAGCATGATTATGGATCTTATTACAAGTAGTAGTAGTGATAAGGGAACTCCTAATGCGGCTGATTGTGTAAATAGCGCAACTATTGGTCAAACATCATTTTCATTTAATCTTGATCTTGGAGAAATTGTTCAGGATTCTAATATTGGAGATATGGATGTAACACTTTCAACACAAGAGATTACAAATAAGAGTGGAGAGCTTGTAAATGTATTAACAACAATTGATACATTTACACTTGATATGGTTTCAGTAATAACTCTTAGTGGTTCAGGACTTACATTATCAAATGTATCAAAGGGTGTTGTAAATGATGTTGATATGCAAGATTTATATAGCTTTGTAGAAGCGGCAGATTCTACATATACAATTGACACTTATTATAGTGGAAATAATGGATCATATAGTGCTGGAAGTACTATAAGCCATACACTTACATATAACTATAATGGTACAGAGGTTGAGGCTACATATTGCTATGGTGATAGTGTAGAGCTTCCTTCATCAGTTACAATTGATGATGTTACATATGAGGTAGAAGCATGGTATAGTGATTCTACATATCAAACCATGATAACAGAATATAGCATGCCAGCATATGATAAGACATTGTATGCTAAGCTAAAATAATCAAAAAGGCATAATCTCATTGATTATGCCTTTTAATTATTAATTATTTTAAAATTTTGATATAGAACTATTGAAATCGAGTAAATTATACGCTAATATTAAATATAAAGAGAGATGATCCATTATGAAATTAATAAAAAGATTATTATTGTGTTTTATAATTTTAATACCTTTCTTAGCATCATGTTCAAATGATTCAGATACTAATGAAAAAGATGAATACGGGTCCTATTTATATTTAGAATACGCATTATCTACGCAAAGCTTTGAACTTGGAGCTGAAAGAGAAATAAGGAATATTCATTTTTCAACTGAAGGATATAACTATTATGGAGATTTTCAAATATTAATAGATGATACTGTAATA
>JAILRQ010000051.1 GCA_024698125.1 Acholeplasmatales bacterium | reverse complement strand
GCGACATATGAAGGCTCCTTCATACGTCCCTCAATCTTTAAGGAATCAGCAAATCTTAGCTCATCTACATGCTCTACTGTCTTTAAATCCTTCATAGAAAGAATATAAGACTTATCCATTATTTCATTCTTTGTAAGATTTACAAGCTGGTATGGCTTACGGCAAGCACCAACACATCTTCCTCTATTACCACTTCTATATCCTATTAATCCTGATAAAAGACAGTTTCCACTATAGGATACACATAAGGCTCCATGGACGAATATTTCCATTGGAATCTTTGATTTCTTTCTAATTTCAACAAGCTCTGGCTGTGGTACCTCACGAGATAATACAACACGTGCCGCACCCATCTCCTTAAATAGCATAACACCATCAAGATCATCAAGCCCCATTTGTGTTGAGCAATGAGCCTCAAATGATGGATAGTGCTCAGTGACATATGTGAATACCGCAAGGTCTTGAATAATAAGACCATCAACACCAGCTAAATACAGCTCATCTACCTGCTTATAGGCATCCTCAAGCTCATAATCAAAAACTATGATATTCATAGTGACATAGATTTTAACACCTCTTAGATGAGCATATTTAACTGCATCCCTTAATTGTTCAATTGTAAAATTATTAGCGTATGCACGTGCTCCAAAGCGGTTCATACCTAAGTAGATTGCATCCGCTCCATTATGAATGGCAGTTACTAACGCTTCCATTGATCCTGCTGGTGCTAAAAGCTCACTCATATAATATCCTCCTATAAAACTTGGCTATAATAACAATATTAAAAAATAACACATTTGTCAATTAATTTAATTAATTGCTTTTATTCTTTCCTTAAATGCTAAAACCTCTTTATTATACATCTCATCCTCATCATATTCACATGAGAAAAGCTCAAGTAGGTCATTTCCAAGCTTATGCTCATTCTCCATAACATAATCTCTTGGATTATTACCCTTATAATCTAAAACGTATTTAACACTATATGGAGTCTTAAATCTATAAGCCTCCTTAGGATTTCCTACATTAATAATACCTGTAACCACAAGCATCGCAAGTACATCTCCCTCTTTTCTTAGATAGTAGACGAACTCTGCGAATAATCCGTAAGGCTCAGGTATTCCCTCCTCTTCAAATATAGAGGCATTATATAATAATCTTTCTAATTCCTCTTCTTCCATAAAATACACCTCATATTAATCTATTATAAAATAATATCTTATTTTATTCAACTAACCAATTTCATTATGAAATATATAAAATATATATTATAATTAAATTATAAAGAAACGATTATGGGAGGTGTGCATTATGAAAAGCATTCGATTTGGAATAGTAGGGCTTGGAAAGCAGGGACTTAAATATGCCAAGCTTATAAATGATAATAGGGATATCCTATATAATAGTGAAATAAGGGCTGTATGCTCAAGAGGGTTGGGGAAAAAAGATTTAGTTAAATCCCTTTTCCCAAATGCCTTATATTATACAGACTATGATGAAATGCTTAAAAGCGGTGAGATTGATGCGGTAATTATTACAACACCTCAAAACTCACATCCATACTACGCTATAAAAGCCTTTAATCATAATATTCATGTCCTAACTGATAAAACAGCAGGAATTACTACAAAGGATGTAAGAGAGATGAATAATGAAGCTTTAAAGCATCCCACTCTTCACTTTGGTATAATATTTAACCAAAGATGTAATCCTCTATACCTTAAGGCTAAGGAAATAATAGGCAGTAAAGGCTTTGGTAAGGTTACTCACCTTAACTGGATAGTAACAGACTGGTATCGTCCTGATGCCTACCACAAGGAAAACAGCTGGTCACAGGCCTGGAATGGTGGAGGTGGAGTTTTAATGAATCAGGCTCCACATAACCTAGATTTAATCTCATTTATGCTTAATAAAAATCCAAGTGAGGTAAATGCCAAAATTAAAATGGTAGGACGAAATATCTCAGTTGAAAATGATGTAGTAGCCTTTATGACATATGATGATGGAATGTCTGCCATCTTTAGAACATCATGCCATGATATTCCAGGAACAAATAGGCTTGAAATTGATGGAGAGGGTGGAAGGATTGTAATAGAGGATAAAACCCTAACCTTCACCCAAACTGATATCCTTGAGCCAGAGTTCAATAAGATCTCTACTTCTCCTTCAGAAAGACCAAAGATGTCAACAGTTACATTTAAATGCCCTGACTACTATAAAAATAAAAGACCTACAGGTGAGGCATTAAAGGAATACATTAAAAACCCACCTGAGCATTTAGGAATAATTAAAAATTATGTAGAGGTTCTACTAGGAAAGGCACAAGACCTAATAGCTCCAGGTATAGATGGTATAAACTCACTTGAGCTTGCTAATGCTATATACCTATCATCATGGGAGCAAAGAATAGTCACTCTTCCACTAGATGATGAAGCCTATAGCCTTGCGTTAAACAAAAAAATTGAAAATGATTATTATCAATAAAAATAATCCCTTGCAATGCAAGGGACTTTTTTTAAAATACAATTTCAAATAATGCGGCCGCAAGACCATAATAGATTAATAGGGCAGTAATATCATTTATTGTTGTAATAAATGGACCTGAAGCAACCGCTGGGTCTACATTAATCTTATAAAAGAATAATGGCATAATAGTTCCAATAAGTGATGATACAGTCATCGCAACTATTAAAGCTACTCCTACAATTGAAGCTCCCTTAATAGCTGCGGACCATGTGAATGATTCAGCACCTGTTTGAACTCCATTTTTTGTAAGCCATAAATATAATAGAACAAATGTAAATGATAATATTCCAAGAATAAATCCATTAATAAGACCTACTCTAATTTCCTTTAGGATAGCTATAATAACATGCTTTTTTGTAAGCTCATTAGTACTTACAAGCCTTATAGTTACGGCAAGGCTTTGTGTACCACTATTACCAGCCATATCAAGTACTAATGTTTGGAAGAATACTATTATAGGTAGTGTAGCTACAACATGCTCAAATCCTGACATAGTAAATGCTTGTACAAGGCCTAATACTAAAAGAATTAAAAGCCAAGGAATTCTCTTCTTAACAGAGATAAATACACTCTCATCCTGCTCCTCATCTGATGTTAATCCGGCTAGCTTAGCATAATCCTCAGACATTTCTGCATCCGCAATCTCTGTAACGTCATCCTGTGTAATTACACCAAGTAAGACATTATTGTCATCAACAATTGGGTATGTATCAAGCTTATATTCCTTCAAATCATTAATACAATCACTTATAAGTGTTGTAGCCTTAAATGATGGATAATTTGTTTTCATAATAGATGTGATAGTATCTGTAGCTCTTGCGATAATTAAATCTCTAAGCTCAACCATTCCTAAAAGGTGCTTAGATTCATCTACAACATAAATATTTGTAACATTGTCATTCTCATCAGCCTGAGAAACAACCTTCTTCATTGCGCCCTTAATTGAATCATCCTCACTAATAGTAATATAGTTATTAGTCATCTCAGATCCAATCATATCATCATCATACTTGATGATATCCTTGATATCCTCAACAGCTTCCTTATCCATTAGGGATACAATTTCTTCCTTAGTATCCTCATCTAGCTCCTCTAGGACATCAATGGCATCATCAGCATCCATTTGCTCAATGATATCCGCAGCCTTTTCAGGATTTAAATCCTCTAAGACATCTCCGATATCCTCAGTATGTAGTAATACATCTCCAGCTAGCTCATTTCCAAGAATTTTAAATATTTCCTGACGCTCAGCCTCATCCATATCATCGATAAGATCTGCAATATCACTTTCGTGGTACTGTAATAGCTTTTCTCTTTTTTCATCTTCAGTTAAAGTTTTTGAATCTATAATGTCCTTAATCTCTTGGACAAAGTCTCTTTCATCCATTACAGCACCTCCTTATTCATTAGTATAATCATTTTACCACAATTAAAAAATAAGGCTATATTAAAATATAAAATTACGATATAATTTTTATATAAAGGATGTGGTTAAATGATTAAATCTATAAGTGCAGACAAAGCCCTAGAATGGCTAATTGAAGGTAATAATGATTATATAGATGCCAAAACTAACCATCATGGTGATATATCACATGAAAAAAGAGTACATCTACACCATCATGGTCAAAACCCATTCGCAGTAGTAATCTGCTGTAGTGATTCAAGAGTAATCCCTGAAAATATATTTATGAAGGGCCTTGGAGATCTATTTGTAATAAGACTTGCAGGAAATGTAGTAGGTGACTTTGCTATGGGTTCAATTGAATATGCAATTGAGCATTTAGGAATCGAGCTAGTACTTGTCATGGGACATACACAATGTGGTGCAGTACACGCAGCACTTGAAGGCTCACATGACCACTACATAGGACAAATAACAACTGAGATACAAAAAGCCATCGGTAGAGTTAAAAATCCACTAAAGGCTACAATAAGAAACACCTATAACTCAGTAGAAAAAATAAAAACCTCCCCTCTACTTCAAAAGGATAAGGATAGAGCCAAAATAGTTCCAGCTCTATACCATACCCAAACAGGAAAGGTTGAAATATTAAAAAATATGGATTAGCCCTAGGGTTAATCCATTTTAGTTATATTTAGCACCAAAACAAACAATTATAAACAAACAAAATAGGTTACCCTTATTGTTATTTATTATCTTTATAGTTTTGATAGAAATTAAATATAGTAAGTACTAATCCAACCTCTATAAAGCATAATATAAATGTTAATACATATAATGCCCAATTATGATAATATCTAAGTACTATAAATAATGCTATTAACGCAATGGCGTTAACTATTAAAAGTGTAAGTGAAACTATAAACTCTGCTTTTTTCATTACTTCTTATACTCCTTACCATAATATATCTTATCAATAGCCTTAAATAGTGAGCTATATGAATGATTCTTAATCGCAAGATCAATTTTTCCATCATACTTATCTACATTCATTTCAAATGTAGCCTTAACATCTGACACATCAAGAAGATGATTTGCGACAGCATCTGATGTAAGAGAGGCTATTCTATAGCCATTCTTTGCAGCATATTCTGCAATACCATACATTAATGCTACATTCTTGTTATAAATCTTTAGATAGAATAGCTTATGATCCTTATTAAACTTATCAAGTATTTCTGTTATAACACAGTAATACCTATCACATAGCTTTTCCTGAATCTTTAAAAGCTCAGGCTTTTCATCTATTACAAGGAAATATAAGACATTCTCATCAAATATATCCTTATGATAAATATTACAGAATGGCATATCAAGCCTTGCTTCATAATACATTCTATTATATTTATAATCTAGATCATATGTTGTAATAAATAATGTATCATCAACAATAGTATTCTTAAATGGTACAACACCCATTTCTGATAGTAGTACTGCAAGGTCTCTTGATTCCTCATCACGAAGTGGACATTGATATACATAGTTATCCTTTACACTATCATATAGTGCCGCACCAGACATACATATTACAGGGCTTGTAAGCTCTACATCCTTAAGCAATGTCATAAATCTCATAGGAGTATATGTAGTATATAGAGACAATGGTATATTTCTATAAGTGAAATCCTTAAGCTTATACTTAAAGAATCCCTCAAACTCTAATGTAC
>JAILRQ010000033.1 GCA_024698125.1 Acholeplasmatales bacterium | reverse complement strand
GAATAAGATTGGAATCTCATTCCAAACACCAGCTAATCCTAAGGATTTTTGGGTTAATAAAACTGATAGTGGTCTTATTGTTAACTGTGTTAATGGTATTAAGCCACTACACCTACAGGAAAATACATATTCAGAGAAGGTAGCCTATTTATCATTTGATGCAAGTATTAGCTTTGAGCTAAATCTTAAAAATGATTTAGATGAGGTAGGATTCTTTATGAGCGGTAGTGAGTATGCCTATATTTGTGTAGTACGTCGTAATGGTATGAATTATTTAGAGGAAAGAGAAGGAAGCTTTGATGGTGAAGAGAAGACTATATCATCAATTCCTTATGTAGGAAGCAGTGTTACATTTAACATTGAGGCTAGAAATAAAAATATATACGAATTATGCTACAGGCTTGGATTTGATAAGAATGTATCAAAGAAGGAAAGAAAGGCTATGGCTGGAAGATGGGTAGGATCTAGAATTGGTTTCTATGCCCGTGGTAATAATGGAGGATATGCCAAGGCCACATCATTTAATGTAGTGGAAAAGCATGTTATTTAAAATTTAAATAAAATATGGTAAAATAGAGTTAATATGGTTGAGGGAGGTGCAATTATGAGCGTCTGTCAAGAAATTAACTCTATTTTTGCACTAATGGATGCAGTTATTATGAAGGTGAATACTGAATATAACATCTGTGAATATGCCTACTATAAGGGAAATCTTTTATGTGAGAATAAGCCTTATGAGTTTATGCTAGGTAAATGTTCAGAGATTTTTAGTGTTAAGTTTGCAGAGCTTCACAACAAGGAAATAAAGGCTTGGCTTGATAATGATCTAGTTGAGGAGTATGTTGCGTCTTTAAATGATAAAAATGGAAATAAGAAAACTATTGCTGCGAATAAGGTAAAGCTTGATAATCATCATTTTATGGTTATTGTTGAAAACCTAGAGAATAAGAGATATTTATTTGAGCTTATCGATCCATTAACAAATCTTTATCAAAAGGCAGCTTTTGATAAATATATTAATAGCTCAATCAAGGAGGGTAAGCCATTTACTCTATGTACACTTGATATTGATAACTTTAAGTCTATTAATGATACATATGGACAAATGGTTGGATATCAGGTACTTGAGGGAGTAGCTGAGATTTTAAGAAAGAATCTTACAAATGGCTTAGTCGCAAGATTTGGTTCAGATGATTTCGTATTTGCATATTATGGTTCAACTGATTATCAGGATGTATGGAATCTTTTATATAAGATAACACATGAGATTAATGATATAGGATCTAGATTTGATATCCCACTTGATATTACATCTACAATTGGAGTATCAAGATATGGTATTGATGGTACAGATTATAATGAGCTTTTACAAAATGCTGATAGAGCCCTTTATCGTGGAAAGAGAAAGGGTAAGAATTGCTTCATCATCTATGATCCAGAAAAGCATAAAAACATTTCGTTAGATGGTGTAAGAAAAACAGCTATTGAGGAGAATGGTGGAAACTTTAATGTATTTAGAACATTGGTATATATCTTTGATGTTTTAAATAGCCCTAAGGAGTCTCAGGAAATACTTGATGGTATAACAGAGCTTCTAGTAAATATCTTTGATGTAGATAGAGCTGTTATTTATCATGAGGATGCAAATCATAGAGAAAAGCCTATATCATCTGCGTTCAAGGAAATGTCTAAGGCAGATAATATGCCTTTAACACCAATTCTTTCTGATTCTTGGGAAAAGCACTATAACAATGGTATTTGTGTATTCCAAAATGTAAGAAATATAAAGGATGTAAATCCAAATCTATATGATGAGGTTTCAAAGCAGGGTATTGAATCTATTATGAGAGTACCTATTGAATATAAGAAGACAAGAATAGGAGCCTTAGAGCTTTCTACATTTACACACCATGACTGGAGTGTATCTGAGAAGAATCTATTAGTTCTTGTAGGAGATCTATTATCTGTTGCCCTATATAAGATTCATGAGAATGTATATATGGAGCATCAGGCTTCAACAGATGAGCTTACAGGTCTTGTTAATTATTCGAGATTTAGAGATTTAGCTACTGCAAGATTAAATAAATCTAACAAGAAGATGATTGGATATTCTTGGAATTTTGAACGTTTTAAGAATATTAATGATAAGCTTGGATTTAGAGCTGGTAATGAAATATTAAAGAAGTTTGCGAACATTCTTCGCAAAACCTTCAATAATGGAATAGTATCTAGAGTATCCTCTGATAGATTTGTAGTATTAGATTATTATGATACTGATTTTGATATCAAAAATAAGTTTGATAGTGTTATGTGGGAGGTTGTTAAGCTTGAGGTTGATGGCGAAAGAGTTAATAACCTTATAACACTTTCATGTGGAGTTTATGTAACAGATGGTACAGAAAATGTTATTTCTATTATTATAGATAAGGCTAACCTTGCAAGAAGAAGCCTTGGAAATATTTATAAATCTGAAATGGCTATATTCACTGATGAGATGCAAGAAAAGCTAATGAAGGCTCAGGAGATTGAGACTCACTTTATAGACGCATTAAAGAATAATGAGTTTAAGCTTTATCTACAGCCAAAAATTGATATAGAGACTGGAAAGCTTATAGGTGCTGAGGCTTTATCTCGTTGGTATTATAAAAATGAGAAG
>JAILRQ010000001.1 GCA_024698125.1 Acholeplasmatales bacterium | reverse complement strand
GATACATTATTATCTACAGAGTCTGGAAAGAGCGTTGTTATGACTGCTCTTGGTAAGGCATTACTAAATGGTTCTTGCACTAATGCAACATTCGAGTATATGTATTTAAATGCATTATATGAGGATTCAACTTATGTAGCTGCATACTTAGATCAAATTCCATTTGTTACATCTACATATGATGAGCCAATTTCTATAACTGTTGATGGTACAACTTATACAACAGTAGCATCATATCTATCATATATCTATTCAACTATGAGCACTTCATACCTACAACAAATTGTTGGATATAGTGTTGATAATATAGATAATTTTAGAAAGGTATTAAGCTACCTATTTGATACATCGAGTGGATATTACTCATATATCGAATCATTATCTGAAGGTAGTGTATCGTACTATACGTGGTTGAGCAACTGCTATAGTGGTACAGGAGACTACGATAAGGATGATTTAATTGCAATTATGGCATTAATTAAGGCTAACTCATCTAGTGAGGATGCTGCAATTACAACAATAATTACAAATGCTGGATATGATTCAACTGCATTATTGGAGGAATTTGATTCATATTCAACTGCATTAACATATTATCTAAAGTTTGCTTCATATTATGAATTCTTTAAGGATGAAGGAGCATACACAGATGCAACATATAATACAACTAATATGGCATTATTATTAACATATATTATTGATAATGCTTCTGATAGTGACTTAGCATCTGATATTGCTAGTGTTTCTGATGAAGAGATCCTTGCAATGCTTGATAAGGCATTACCAGATTCATATAGTGTTGCTGGTACAACTTCAAATGGATTCACATATGGTGATGATATGGTAGCAGTAGTAGATGCTATTACATATGGATCTACATATTATAGATCTTCAGTAACATCAACTTCTGGATCTACAATAACAGTAACAATTGATAATGATAACACTACACTAACAATTCTTGCTAGAGGTAGTGGAAGCATAACTGTTAATGATACTGCTAACGCTGTTACAACAACAGCAGCAGAGTACACATGGACTCTTGCAGCAGGTACATATACTATAACAATTCCTTCAGGTGTTTATATTTATAATCTTGGTACAGAATATACTGCATCAGGAACATCTTCAGATATGACAATGTCTGGAAATTATGCAACATTTACTATGACAAATGGTACATATACTGTAGGAAGTACTGCCCAAACAGGATTAAGTGGCTATGGAATTAGTAGTGTAACTAATTATTTAACTGTGACATCAAGTACTACTATAACATTTGTTCTACCTGCGTCAGTAAGCTCAAGGTCTATCTATATTTATGGTAAGCGTAGTGGAAGTAGCAATGTTTATGCATATGTAAAAAATGATACTATTTCTAAGTATGTACAATTAAATAATACTTTGGGACAAAAAAATACTAGTGGAATTAGTGGAAGTGAGTTTACTTTAACATTCAGCGGAAGTGCTATTATTTATGCAATATCATTTGATTCTAGAACAACTTATTATGAGTTTGAGGATATGATTTGTATAGATGATGTATATTATCCATGCTTTGCTTATGATTCCGATGGAATATATACACCAACAGTAACTATATCAGCTGATGCATATTCATGTACTTATTATTCAGCCGCAGGTCAAAGTGCTTCAGCATTTGAATATGCACTTGAATCTGCTGATGCAGATAGTGTAACACTAACTGCATCTACAACAACTCAAACTTATGAGAATCTAGAGCTTACAAATGGTATGTATATGTTTGTAAGCTATGGATTAACTTACATAGATACGGTTTATGAAACTATAAATACTACTAATGAAAGTTCAGATAGCTATTATTCAAATATAACAGCTGCAGATTTAACATATTCTACATCAAATGATTACTTCAGTATTTCTGATAATCCGGTTGAGTATTATATTGCAACTAAATATTTAGAGTCAGTTGGCGCTAGATATAGAATGGATTTAACAGGATTAACTGGAAGTGTAACTTCCGATACAAACTTTGCATCTGGAAATATAGTTCTACACAGCAATTCATCTCAATCTACTACTATTACTGATACTTCAGTAACAGTTGCAGGAATGACTTATAGTAATGCAGCTATATTAACTCCATTATCAGGAACATATATTACATTTACAACAACAGAAGATAATTGCTATCTTTACATTATGTGTGCTGCAAACGCTAATGCTAAGTTTAGTGTAAGTGATGGTACTAATACTTATTATTACACACCTGATCAATCTAATGGATTTATGACTATTAAGCTTCCATCAGCAGGTGATTATACAGTTAATACAGTAAATGCGTATGTATATATCTATGATTTATATGTAGTAAATCCAGCAGTAGAGGCATCAGCATTAACAAATCTTTATGCTAATACAGCGGCTAAGGGAGAATATCTATTATCTATATTTGATAGCTACTCTAATTATGTAAGCTACAATACTAGATATGAGTTATTTAATGATGCTACAAATATTTCAGTAGCAGACTTTGATTATGATGATGTTGTTAAGCTATTATATGCTACAACAACTACAGATATGGAGCTATATGAAGCATTAACTGATGAACAAGTAGTAGAGTTATTTAAGGCATTATTTGGATACAGTGATGATTTCTTAAAGAATGCCATAGCTGATTCAACTACAAGCTACATAACAAAGGATTATTTGATTTATGAGATTAGTGCTTTATGTCAGGCTAATCCAGATTTCTTAGTTGATGTATTTGAGCTTGCAAACATTGATTCTTCAAATATTACTGATTCAAGCGGTAATTACTATGACTGGGTAATGCAATTAATTGCTGCCTATGTTGGTACAGATTTAATTAGTAATATTGATAATGAAACAATGACATCTTCAGCGATGTATACAATTCTTGATGCATTAGAGAATACAACTACATTTGCTGATACAAACTTCATTTCATCAGATACAACTATTGATAATGTTAAGTATCAAAACCTAATGTCTGTACTTGGAGTAGATCTATCAACATCTGGATATGGTATTTATGCATTAGCTTCATCAAGAGGTATTAAGAACGGAACATTCCTTCCTGATAACCTATCATTATCTACAATGGATAGCTGGTATGAGTATGATTCAACAACTGGTACTTATGTACTAATTGAAGAAACAGAGGATAAGTCAGCTAACTGGCGTGGAGGAACTTCATCTGATGCAGAGGATGATTCAGATACTGAATCTGTAAACTATGCATTCTATGATGAAATGAAGCAATTAGTTAAGTCTATTTCTACTGTAGTATTTGAATTATCACTAACTGATGCTACAACAGGATATACATACTATGCTTATGAGTCTCAAATCGATTATACAGATAAGACTATAACAATTTATGTTCCAACAGGAACAACAGTAAGCTCAAGCCTTACAATTGCAAGCTTTGTAATTGCAGATAATGCTACAGCTTACCTATTAACTGGTTCAACAGTAGGTGCTCAGTTATATACATCTACATATACACAAGGATCAACAGCATACACTAAGGGTTCACAAATAAGAGTATATGCAGAAGATACTTCAGTATATGCTGATTACACAATTGAGTTTGTTGAAGCTGATTTCTCATTTGATTTAGCTATTGATTCATCATCAGATGATGAGGTATCTACATCAGATGGAAGCTTAATTGTAAATCTTACATCTCCATCATCTAGTGATACTTCTGGAGTAGCACTTCCTGAAGGAATGGATATTTATCCATATATCACAATTTATGATGCAGATGGAAATGCAGTAGAGGATGCATTCACATTAAATGAGGATGCCGTAGTAGATTCTACTGGTAAGGCAGTTCTTGATATGATTATTTCATCATCACTAGCTGCAGGAACTTATACATTAACTGTAAGTATTTATGGTGTTTCTAAGTCGATAACATTTACTAAGGAAGCAAGCTCAGACACAACATTTACAACATTTGAGTTTGATGGTAGTGATATAGCTTCTACATTGAATAGCAAGAAGACAGTTACTTCAAATATTCAATGGGGAAGAGCTTATGACTACACAGCTCTAAGTGATTTAGATGATTCTGACTTCTACCTAGGAGAAATTGAGGCTGCACTAGGTGCAACTATCGAGATTACATCTGTTACAAAGAGTGTATCTAATAATATAATGACATATACTATCGTATATACTGTTACAGCTGAAGATTCATCAACTACAACTTATACACATAAGCTAGTTGAAACTGCAGCATATTCAACAGGTGGAGCATATGCCACTGTATATCAAGATGGTACTGCGGTAGATACATTAACATGGTCTTCTACAAATACTATTGAAGAAGAGTTTAACAGAGGAAGCCAACCATTATACAGAGTTAAGTATAATCTAAACAACTTCTATACTGCAGGAGTATCAGAAACATATAGTATTACAAGAGATGAAGATGATAATGTAACTGCTGAAACAGTAACTAATGGTATGTCTATTAGAATTACTAACTCTGCAGATGCAGGTTCATATGATTTCAATTATGTGTTTGCAAATTCTGGAGTGTGGTCAGATAACACTGAATACACAAGAGAATATACATTCCCTACAGTAACTATCACAAAGAATTACGCAACTAATTCATTACTTGATGGTGTAACATTCATCAACTCTAATAAGAAGACAGGAAGTCTTGCAACTGTAATTAATCCAGATCATCCATTAAGACCAGATTCTGAGGATAGTGATGGAAATGATATTACATCAACATTTGCAGATGGAGAAGTATTATATGCTGATCTTGCAAATGAGTCTGCATCTCAAACTGTAACAGTTGATGATTCAGGAAATATTAGCTATACAAATAGTAGTACAGGAACTGATTATTCAACATATAGTGATTACTATATCATTGGATCTGTTTCAAATGCTACATTATCAAGCTATGCTCCATCATTTGATGTTGATGAGTACGCTGAGATATATCAATATACAACAATCGCTAAGCTAACAACCTATGGTTTAGAAAATAATCAAACTCTATCAGATGAGGAAATACTTGAGAATAGAGATACTATTCTATTATATGTTCCTTATGTTGATGCAGATAATAACACAGTTATCTTCCTAGTTGAGATTGATGATGATTTATCATGGATTAAGGCTTATACTACAGATTATGTTGGTACAACTACATCTGCTACAGAAACAGCTGTAACATTTGATACTACAACTAAGGCTATAACTTATGATGGTACATCATACACGGTTGCTGATTGTGCAGGAGATCCTGATACTACTGAGAATCCAAATAGCTCATTATACATGAACTACTATGGAGATCCATTAGAGTATCACTTCTGGTATGTATCATACATTATATTCTCAGAGGCTGCCTTCAACGGTGAAGATAGCGATGGATACCAATGCTACCATATTTCTATCATTGATACTAATAATACAATACAATTTGATGTAACATTTGATGCTACTGGCCTAGCATCAACAGAGGCATTAGGAGATAGCTTATATGTAAGATTTGTATATGATTATTATGATAGTGAAGGAAATGTAACTGTTGGTTCAATTTCGTTCTATCTATATCTTGATACAGATTCAACATCTGAAACTTATGGTATGTATATCATGAGTGAGGCTATTAAGCTTCAAATGTTGCCGCGTGCTTACTATTATCTATATGTAAGCTTGCCTTCAGGCTACACAGCAACATATGTTGTTACAACTTCAGGAAAGTCTAACAAGAATGTAGATGGTAGTGGAGAAGAGATTAATACTGACGAGAGTGGATCATATCTACCACCAGCAACAATCGTTCCACAATCTATTTCAATACTTGCTACAATTACTACAACTGATGAGACTTCAAGCTCAGATATTTGGGGAATTGGTACAAGTACAGAAACTGAAATTATTGTAACTCCAGCAGAAGATTAAAATAATAGGGTCATATTCGTAAGAATATGGCCTTATTTATTTGTATTAAAAACTATAAAATGTTATAATAAAATAAAGATTGGTCGGTGAGAGCATGAAGAAATTTGTAAAAACTTTATTAACACTTAGTGTTATTGGACTTTTAGTATGTACTTTAATGACTTCGTGTAGAAAACATGATACTGATGACGATGCAGAGGAAGAGGAAATCGTTGAAACTAAAACAGATATAACAGGTGTTACATTTGAGGATGCAGCATTCGCTTATGATGGAGAGGTTCATTCACTTGCAATTGGTGGAACAGTTTTACCTAGTGGTGTAAATGTAGCATATACTAATAATGATCAAACAGAAATTGGTGTATATACAGTAGTAGCATCATTTACAGATACTACAAATAAGTATAATGTACCAGATGATATGACAGCAACACTTACAATTTATGATGCAACAGTATACTATGACGTAACATTTATTGTAGATGGAGCAGAGGTTGAGACTAGAAGTGTTAGGGCAGGTTCAACACTTACAGATCTTCCAACAATCCCATCTAAGAATGGTTATTCATCTAGCTGGAGCTATGATGGTGAAGCTATTATTGGTAATACACAAATTACAGCTGTTTATACTATTGAAACATATACAATTGAATATAATCTTCTAGGTGGAACAAATCCATCTACTAACCTTTCAACATATACAGTTCTAAGTAATTTAACATTTGCAGAACCAACTCAAGAGGGTTGTGAGTTTGAGGGATGGTATTTAGATTCATCATACACAACTGCAATCACTTCTACAGAAGGATACTATGAGAATTTAGTATTATATGCAAAGTGGGAAAGAAGTGTATATACTATAACTTATGTTTTAAATGGTGGTACTCAAGCAGAAGATGCAATTACTACATTTGAGGCAGGAGTAACAGAAACTTTACCTACACCAACATATACTGGTTATACATTTGCAGGATGGTCAACAAATCCAAGCGCTGGAACATTACCAGAGGGAACTGGTATTGAAACAACAGAAGGCATTTATGAATCAATTACTTTATATGCTTACTGGTATACAATAATATATTATATTACTTATGATTATGGAGTTGTAAATGAGGATGATCAACCTAGAATGTATACCGTAGAAGATACAATTGTTATTGCTGAAGGTGCAGTTCCAGGATATGAGTTCAATGGATGGACATCAGAAGACTTAGGAATAACTACCCCTCAATCAACTATTACAATTAATCCACATACTTTAGCTGCTGATATTACAATTCATGGTAATGTGGGAGATGCAATAACTTATACAATAACTTATGAGTTTAATGGTGGAACAGTGTCTGAAACACTAGCTGCATCTTATACTAAGGATGAGACATATACATTCCCAGAGGCTACAAAGACTAATTATGAGTTTGTTGGATGGTATTTACTTGATTCAGATGGAAATCCATATGTAAAAATCACATCTACATCAAATGTATATGAAAATATTACAGTCAGAGCTATATTTGAAGAGATTACTCATAGTATTACTTATAGAGGTAATATCTTAGGTTATACTAATCCAAATAGTTCAGTAACTTCATTTACTGAATCTAGTACATATACATTCCTAGATCCATCAGCTACAGGGTATAATTTCGTAGCTTGGTATACTGATAGCTCATATGAAACAGTTATAACTTCAACAGAGGGTATAACAGCAGATTTAATTGTATATGCAAAGTTTGAATATGCTACATATAGTATTACATATGTTGGATGTAATGGAGCTACTAATACAAACCCTTCAACATACACATATAATACTACTGTTTATTTAACTGCACCTACAAAGGATGGATATACATTTGCTGGATGGACATCAACAGAGCTTGGTGTTACAACTCCTCAAACAACTCTATCTATCCCAGGAGGTATTACAGGAGATATAACACTTACTGCAACATGGACTGTTACTACATACACAGTAACTTACGTTGATTATGATACAACAACTGATAAATTTAGTGTTGAAGATTATGATATGAAGGAAGTAACTGCCCAAAATGCTGGATATGAATTTGTTGGATGGTATACAGGAAAGATAGGAACTGGAGAGCTTGTTACAACATTACAAGGAATCTATGAGGATATTACATTATATGCTTATATTCCAGCTATTCAATATACAATCACTTACAATCTAGATGGTGGAACAAATAATTCAGATAATCCATCATACTATACAGTAAATGATTCAAATATCTATATTAAGGATCCAACAAAAGAAGGATATACATTTGATGGTTGGACATCAACAGATTATACAACTGCAACAAAGTATCCAAATGTAGTTATTTCTACTCAATCATTAACAAATGTAATATTGACTGCTAAGTGGACTTTAGCAACTTACCATATCTATTATGATTTAGTTGATTGTATGGAGGCAATTGATGATACAATCTTTGATGATATATCAACTTATAAAGCAGGAGATGTTATAACATTCCCAACTCTTACATTCACTCATTATACGTTTGATGGATGGTATCTTGATACTGAATATACAGAGGCTGTAACTTCAACAGAGGGATTAAGTGGAAATCTTTATGTATATGCAAAGACTACTGCTACAGAATATACAATAACAATTGTAAACTCATTTGATGGTTCAACATATGATACAATCACTTATACGTATACTGATATAGAATTAGTATTTGATACAACTCCAACATTAGATGGTTATACATTTGTAAGCTACGAATATAATGGAGTAACATATTCAACAATTGATGAGGAAACTGGATGCTATATCTATATTGATTTTGAATTTGATTTCCCAGGTAATGCAACAATTACTATCAATTGGACAGCTGATTAATAATTAAAATTGAAAAAGCATATATCAAAGTGCATGAAACACAGCATTTTAGATATATGCTTTTATTTTGTTTTAAGATTATTTATTTTGTGCTTAATTAGTTCGAGTTAACTTGAATAAAGCTTTATAAAATGATATACTACTCCTATATTGTGTAGAAAGGGAAACAAGGTTATTATTTATGAATATTTTAATTGTTGGACTTGGTCTTATGGGTGGTTCCTATGCAATGGGACTTACACAAAAGGGACATAAGGTATATGCTTGTGATATAAATACTGAATCAATTGAATATGCAAAATATAATAAGCTTATTGTAGATGGCTCAACAGATGCCTCTACATATATCCCTAATATGGATATGATTATTATTGGATTATATCCAAATCATATTGTTGATTTCTTAAAGAAGAATAGTAAGCTATTTAAGAAGGGACAAATAATTACAGATCTTTGTGGTATTAAAACCTACTTCCTAGAGGAAGCACAAAGGTATTGTGGTGAGGCTGAATATATTTCACACCACCCAATGGCTGGTCGTGAAAAGAGTGGTGTTGTTCATTCTAATATTGAAATGTTTAAGAAGGCTAATTTCTTAATAACACCAACCGAAAAGAACACAGATTATGCAATAGAGATGATGAAGGCTTTAGGATTAGACCTAGAGTTTGGAAGAATAAGTGTTGTAACACCAGAGCATCATGATGCTATTATCGCTTATACATCACAGCTAACACATGCTATTGCAGTATCTCTTGTAAATGCTGATACTGATGTTGATTCAAAGAACTTTGTTGGAGATTCATATCGTGATCTTACAAGAATTGCTAAGATTAATGAGGAGCTATGGAGTGAGCTGTTCTTTGATAATAAGGAAGCCCTATTAAAGAAGATAGGTGATTTTGAACGTGAGCTTGATGAAATCAAGGCTGCGTTAGCTAATGGAGATAAGGAGCTATTAAAGAAGAAGTTTATTAGCTCTACTAATCATAGAAAAGAGATGGAATAATGAAGAAGCTACATATTAATTTACAAGATCATTCATATGATATTATAATTAAGGATAACCTTATTGACGAGCTTGCACAGTACGTCAAGGAGGTATATAAGAATAAGAAAATTTATGTTATTACAGATTCTAATGTAGCACCTCTTTATTTAACTAGAGTTATGAAGGCTTTAGAAAATGATTATGAGGTAAAGAGTGTAGTACTTCCTGCTGGAGAGGAATCTAAATCATTTGCTGTATATCAAGAGGCTTGCGAGAAGCTTATTGATTTAAATATTAGACGTAATGAGCTATTACTTGCACTAGGTGGTGGAGTAATAGGAGATTTAACAGGATTTATTGCTGCAACTATTTATCGTGGTGTTCCATATATTGGAGTACCTACATCATTACTTGCTCAAATGGATTCATCTATTGGAGGAAAGACAGGTATTGATTTTTATAATAGAAAGAATATTATTGGAGCATTTAAGCAACCACTAAGAGTATTAATTGATCCAAGAACATGTGATACACTAGCTCGTGATGAGTTTGTTAATGGAATGGGTGAATTAATTAAGCATGGTGCTATTGGAAACCCTAAGCTATTAACACTTGTAGAAAATGGTGTTTCTAAAATGACAGAGGAGATTGTTGTTGAATCTTTAAAGGTTAAGCAAGCAGTTGTTGAAATTGATGAGTTTGACCAAAAGGAAAGAATGTTCTTAAACTTCGGACATACATTTGGACATGCAATAGAGCTTAAGTATGGATGGAAGCATGGACAAGCAGTAGCTAATGGAATGCTTATGGCATTAAAGTTTGGTATTGATATGGGAGAAACTAATCCAAAGTGCTATGATGTTATTTATAACATCCTAAAGAACTGTGGATTCCCAATTGAAGAATATAATTATAAGGATTACCTACCTGATATGGCATATGATAAGAAGAACCTTGCAGGTGTAATTAGATTTATCTTTATTAAGGATTTCGGTACTCCTGAATTATATGAAATAGAAGAGACTAAAATAAAGGATTTGATGTAAATGAACGTTATTATAACTCCATCAAAGCTTAAGGGTGATGTAATAGTACCACCATCTAAGAGCTTATCGCATAGAGCGATTATTGCGGCATCCCTTGCAGAGGGACGTAGTAAGATATCAAATATTATATATAGTGAAGACATTAACGCAACAATCGATGCGATGACATCTCTTGGAGCTCATATTGAAAAATATGAGGACTATCTTATTATTGATGGTTCACATCCAAAAAGAATTGGTGATGTTATTAACGCTAATGAATCAGGATCTACTATTAGATTTATGATTCCTATTGCACTAGTAGTTGATTCTCCTATTACCTTTGAGGGAAGAAACAATCTAGTAAATAGACCACTTGATGTATTTACACAAATATTTGATGAGCTAGGAATTAAATATGAGCGTGGTGAAAAGTATCTTCCTATGAAGGTATATAATGGATTAAAGCCTGCTACCTATAAGGTAAGAGGTGATGTATCAAGCCAATTCATCACAGGACTTCTATATGCCCTACCACTTCTTGATTGTGATTCAAAGATTGAGATTACAACAAAGCTTGAATCAAAGGGATATATTGATTTAACTATGGATGTTTTAAAGAAGTTTGGAATTATAATTAAAACAGATGACTATAAGACATTTGATATTAAGGGTAATCAAAGCTATAAGCCACTTGATTACACTGTAGAGGGAGATTATTCACAGGTAGCCTTCTGGGCTGTTGCAAATACCCTTGGAAATGATTTAAATATTCTTTGTATGAGTGAAGCATCTTATCAAGGAGATAAGAAGATTATAAAGGATATTAATGACTTTGGTGGTAAGGTATATTTTAAGGATGGTGTGTTTAAATCAGAGCCATCTAAGACACATGGTGCCACAATTGACTTTGCAAACTCACCTGACCTAGGTCCAATCCTTACAGTACTTGCCTCATTATCTGAGGGGCATTCAACATTTACATCTGTTGAGCGTCTTCGTATTAAGGAATGCGATAGAGTTACCTGTATGGTAGAGGAGCTATTAAAGATGGGTGCTAATCTAAGAGATGCAGGGGATACTATGGAGATTGATGGAGTTAGTATGCTAAAGCCATCACTTGACCTAGATTCACATAATGACCATAGAATAGTTATGGCCTTAGCAGTTGCATCTACAAAATGTAGTGGTAAGATAAGAATATTAAATGCTGGTGCTATAAAGAAGAGCTATCCTCATTTCTTTAAGGCATTTGAGGCAGTTGGAGGTATTTTAGAGTATGAAGACTAAATTAGATAATGCGCGTGATAGAATTAATGAAATAGATTTAGAGATGATAAAGCTATTTAAGGAAAGAATGAACGCAGTTAGTGATGTAGTCGCATATAAGCTTGAAAATAAGCTTCCAGTTCTAGATAGCTCAAGAGAGCACGATCTAATTGAAAAGAATCTTAAGGCTTTAGATTGCAAGGAGCTTGAGGAGTATTATCTTACATTCTTTGATGGTGTATTAAAGTCATCAAAGGATTATCAAAAGAAGATAAAAGGAGAATAAGATGAAGGTTTTTGCTTTACTTGGAGAGCATCTAGGTCATAGCTATTCTCCAATTATTCAAAAAAAGCTTTTTGAGCAAAAGGGCTTAGATTATGATTATAAGCTTCTTGAAATCAAAAAGGATGAAATTAAAGAAACACTTGATAAGCTTAGAAATGGTGAATACGCTGGCTTTAATGTAACTATTCCATATAAAAGAGAGGTAATGCAATACCTTGATGAAATCAAGGATGAGGCATTAGCTATTGGAGCAGTTAATACTATTAAATGTGAGAATGGTAAGCTTATTGGTTATAATACAGATTATTATGGATTTAGTGATGAGCTAAAGTACTATAATGTAGATGTGTTAAATAAAACATGCTATGTGCTTGGTACAGGAGGAGCATCTCTTGCTGTAAAAAAGGCACTAGTAGATTTAGGTGCAAGGGTAGTATCGGTATCAAGAACTAAGAGTAGCGATACTATTACCTATGATATGCTTAATATTTTGGATGATGAGATAGTGGTTAATACTACACCACTTGGAATGTATCCAAATATAGATGCATCTCCTTTAAAGGAAGAGGATGCAAAAAAGGCTTTAGCTATTGTAGATATTATTTTTAATCCTAGAGTAACTAAGCTTATGAGCTATAATAAGAATAGCTATAATGGATTGCTTATGCTTATAGGTCAAGCCTGTAAGGCACAAGATATTTGGCTTTCTAAGCATTATGATGTAGATTATGATTATATGATTAAATATGTGGAAGGAGTGATTTCAGGTGAATAGCTTTGGTAGATTATTTAGAGTATCAATTTATGGAGAGTCTCATGGAGTCTCAATTGGAGTAGTAGTTGATGGTGTTAAGCCTGGAATTAAGCTTTCAGTTGAGGATTTTAAGGCTGATCTTTTAAGAAGAAAGTCTGGAGGAATTGGAACTACTCCACGTATTGAGCCTGATGAGGTTATGATTGAATCAGGTGTGTTTAATGGATTTACTACTGGTGCTCCAGTATCATTAAGATTTATAAATACTAATACTAAGAGTAAGGATTATTCAAATCTAGTAACTCAGCCAAGACCTGGTCATGCTGACTTTACTGCTCATGTTAAGTATGATGGATTTAATGATTATAGAGGTGGAGGACACTTTAGTGGTAGAATCACTCTAGGAATGGTTGCGGCAGGTGTTATTGCCAAGAAGATGCTTGAGGGTGTTAGCTTCCAAACTAAGATTTTAAATCTTAATGGAGAAACTGATAGCAAGAAGTTCCAGGAGACAATTAAGGCTGCAGTAGAAGCACATGATTCTATTGGAGGTATTATAGGACTTACAATTAATGGAGTACCTGTAGGACTTGGTGAGCCTTACTTTGATTCACTTGAATCAACAATTTCACATCTAATGTTTTCAATAGGTGCTGTAAAGGGTATTGAATTTGGAAAAGGATTTGACGGTGCGTCATTGAAAGGTTCTGAATTTAATGATAGAATAATAGACGAGAGTGGAAGGACTGCTACAAATAACAATGGTGGAATCAATGGTGGTATATCAAATGGCAACCCTATTGATTTAAAGGTATTTGTAAAGCCTACACCTAGTGTAGGAGTTCCACAGGATACATATAACTTTAAGGATAAGGTAGTTAATAGCCTTGTAATTGAAGGAAGACATGATGCAGCTATTATACTAAGAGCAATGGTTGTATGTGAGGCTGCGTGTGCAATTGCATTATGTGATGCAATGCTAATAAATAATGCATACAAGAGATAGAAAAGGAGATATATTAAGTATGAGTAACAAAAGAATCGCAATCGTAGGTGCAGGACCTGCAGGACTAGCCGCTGCAAAGGATTTACTTACAGCTGGTTATAGCGTAGACATTTTTGATAAGGAGAACTTTGCTGGTGGAGTTATGGCTTTCGGAATTCCATCATTCAGATTTAAGATGGATGCAATCCAAAAGCAGGTAGACCCAGTCAAGAATCTTGGTGGAGTATTCCATTTTGGATGTGATCTAAAGGAGTCTGATTTCTTAAAGATGGCTGAGGAGTACGATTATGTATACCTAGCATTCGGACTTACTAAGGTAAGACATTTAGGAATTCCAGGAGATGATCTAGAGGGATCACTTAACGCACTAGAGTTCTTAAGACAATATAACTTTGATGATAAGCTAGAGCTTACAAATGATAGACCTCATCTTCATGGAACTGCAGTAGTAGTAGGAGCAGGAAACGTTGCTATGGACGCTGCAAGAGTTGCTACAAGATGTGGTGCAGAAAAGACTATTATTGCATACCGTCGTAGCCGTGAGGAGGCTCCTTGTACTAAGGCTGAGATGGATCAGGCTGAGGGTGATGGAGTTATTATGCAATTCCTTAACAACCCAGTTGAGGTTCTTGGTAAGGATGGTAAGGTTTGCGGAGTTAAGTGTGAGGTAATGGAGCTTTCTGAGCCAGATGAGTCAGGACGTAAGAAGCCAGTTGGAACTGGAAAGTTTGTAACAATTGAGTGTGATTATGTAATTTCTGCAATTGGACAAATCCCAGATATGGATGTTTATAATGTAGGAAAGCTTACAACTGACCATGGATATCTTAAGGCCGTAGCTAATACAGGAGAGGCATTCCAAACTTCAGTAGACAATATCTACACAGGTGGAGATATTGTTAAGGGAGCTAAGACTATCGGAGTAGCTCTTAAGTGTGGAAAAGACTTCGCTAAGCTTGTAATTGCTAACGATAATAAGTAAAAATAGTTGGTGCTAGGTATCTAGCACCTTTATTTTTAATAAACTTTATAATTTATAATTGATTTTTATTATATAAAAAATGTATAATTAAAATAGATACTTTTTTATAATTGGTGAGAGGTGAACGAATATGTTATTAATTACAGATAAGTTACTTGGTATGATTACATGTGGAGCATTCGGTGCGTTATTATTAATTTTAGTAATCGCTGCAATTGCATCACAAATAGCTGCAAAGAAGGCTAAGAATAAGCCAGCTCCAAAGCCAGTTCAAGCAGCTCCTGCTCCAAAGCAAGAGGAGGAAGCACCTGCTGAGGAAGAGCCCGAAGAGGATGAGAATGTTAGCGCTGAGGCTGCTGCTGCAGTAGTTGAGCAAGAGCCAACATTAGATGAGCCTGAAGAGGAAGAAACTGAAGCTGAAGAGGAGGCACCTGCTGAAGAGGAATCAGAGGATGAAGAGGAGTCTGAGGAAGAAGCTGAGGAAGCTCCTGCTGAAGAAGAAACACCTGCTGAGGAAGAGTCAGAGGATGAGGATGAGGCCGAAGAGGAAACTGAAGA
>JAILRQ010000082.1 GCA_024698125.1 Acholeplasmatales bacterium | reverse complement strand
TTATAAAAATGCTATGGATGCCTTAAAATGTGGTAAGAATGTTATATGTGAAAAGCCATTTACTATAAATCCTTCTGAGGCAAAGGATTTATATAGCTATGCAAAAGAGCATAAGCTATTTATAATGGAAGCCTTATGGATTGAGTTCTTACCTGCATATAAGAAGATTAAAGAGATTATTAATAGTGGTGAGATAGGATCTATTAAAGAGGTTAAGGTTTCATATGGATTTAGCATCACTCCTGATAGAAGAGAAAGAAAGTTTATTTCATCTCTTGGTGGAGGAGCATTACTTGATATTGGAATATATAATCTCGCCTTTATTGATATGATACTTGACTCTTTCCATCAAGCATTAAATCAGAATATAGGTTAAATGAATATAATACTGATGAGTGGAGTAGGGTTATGCTTATGTATGGAGATACTAAGGCTATAATGACTACAGCTATTGGAGAGGATTTAAAAAGAGAAGCCTATATTATAGGAGATAAGGGTATGATTTATATTCCTGATTTCCAACAAAATCAGGAGTTTAAGGTAGGCGATAAGACATATTCTTATCCATTTAGAATTAATGGCTTTGAATATCAAATAGAAGAGGCTATGAAATGTATTGATTTACATCTTTCTTGTTCTAGGATATTTGATGCAGATAGATCTATAAAGCTATCAAATATACTATATGATATAAGAAAGAGCTTTAATATGAAGTTTAGCTTTGAGGAGTAGATATGAAGAAGTGCTTTGAGGTGGATGGATATGTAATAACTATTATATATGAAAGCTTAGAGGCTAAGCTTCCACTTGTAGTTATTAATACATATGATGAAAATATTGATGAGATATATAATAATGTAAAAGAGATTTGTGATAAAGGGTTTATCATAGCCTCTATTTCAAATGTTAATTGGAATAGGGATATGTCACCATGGTTTATGCCAAGGCTTTTTAAGGGTGAGGATGATTATAGTGGTGGTGCAGACCTATATATGGAGCAGCTTACAAGAATTATTATGCCAAGAATTAATAATGAGATAAATAATATGGCAAGTGAGTATATCCTTTTAGGATATTCACTTGCAGGATTATTTAGCATTTATTCATTATATAAGACTGGTATGTTTAATAGGGTGGTTTCATGTAGTGGGTCTATGTGGTATCCAGAGTTTTTGGAGTATGTTTTAAATAATAAGATGGTATTACTTCCAGAGCGTGTTTATTTATCCTTAGGAAATCTTGAGGCACATACAAGAAATCCTCTTATGAAGGAGGTATTAAATAAGACTATTAAGGTAAGAAACCATTTCATAGATTTAGGAATAGATACTATATATGAAGAAAATGAGGGTAACCATTTTAAGGATGTGTCCTTAAGAATTGCAAAGGGTATTAAAGCTATATTAGAATAATCACCATTTTGGTGATTTTTTCTTTATTTTTAATAAAAATATTATTAGGTAAAAGTTGAATTTTAAAGATTTAATTGGAGTTAAAAATACTAGGATATTGAATTTAAATTGGTGGGTTAATTCAAAATGATGTTTTTTTAGAATTTTTCACAAATTTTCATCCCTAATTTAGTATAAAATTATGCTAGATAGTGATATAATATTTACAAATAAAGATAATAGAAAAGGAAGGTTTTGTTTATGTCTATTACTATTTTAGATAATGCTTTACTTAAGCATAAGCTAACAAATATTCGTAGAAAGGAAACTAACACTAAGGATTTCTATCATAATGTTTCTGAGATTGCAGGATTAATGACTTATGAGATTTCAAAGGACTTCCCTATTAAAAATGTAGAGATTGAAACTCCTATTTGTAAGTCTATGCAGCCAGAGCTTGCTTGTGAGCTAGTTATTGTTCCTATTTTAAGAGCAGGTCTTGGAATGCTTGATGGAGTTAGAAGATTAATTCCTACAGCTAAGGTTGGATTTATTGGATTATATCGTGATGAGGAAACTCATATGCCTCATGAGTATTTTGCAAAATTCCCATCTAATCTTGCTGATGATAACACTATAGTTCTAATTGTAGATCCTATGCTAGCTACAGGAGGATCTGCTATTGCGGCTGTTGATATGATTAAGAAAAGAGGAGTTAAGAATATAAGATTTGCTTGTATTGTAGCTGCTCCTGAAGGATTAAAGGCCTTAAGTGAGGCTCATCCTGATATTGATATTTTCGCAGCTGTATGTGATGAAAAGCTAAATGAGAATAAATATATCGTTCCAGGTCTTGGAGATTGTGGAGATAGATTATTTGGAACTAAGTAGGAGAGAATTATGCCAAAATTATTATATAACGTAAGTGATAAGCCACCAGTTGGAAGAGTATTTATTTTTGCATTGCAGCAGCTTTTAGCAATCCTTGCTGCAACAATAGCAGTTCCTGCAATTGTAGGAAATGATATGAGCCAAAGTGCTGCTTTGTTTGGAGCAGGAGTTGGTACACTTGTTTATTTATGCTTTACAAGATTTAAAAGCCCTGTATTCTTAGGATCTTCATTTGCATTCCTAGGATCTATGGCTAGTGCATTCGCAGGTGCTGTTTCTATGGAGGCAGGATATCTTGGATTATTAATTGGTGCAATTCTTGCAGGTCTTGTATATGTAGTAATTGCGATTATTGTTAAATTTGCGGGTGTTCGTTGGATTAATAAGGTTATGCCTGCAGTAGTTATTGGACCTACAGTTGCTATCATTGGATTATCTCTTGCAGGAAACGCAGTAGGAGATCTATATCCATCAGCTGAGGGTGCTCCATATAGATATATTTGTCTTATATGTGGACTTGTTACAATGTTTGTAACAATGTCTGTATCTGTATTTGCTAAGAGATTCTTAAGAGCAATTCCATTTATCATTGGAATTCTTGCAGGATATCTATGTGCCTTAATGTTTACAGGTATTGGATATATGGAAAATAGTGATTCATTAAAGCTTATTGATTTCTCTATATTTAAGGATATGCAGTGGGTACCTGATTTTACATTCCTTAAGGCCTTTAAGGGATATAATGATTTTGAAAGTGCTAAGGAATTCTTTGAGTATTTTGGTACAATTGCTGTAGCCTATATACCAGTAGCCTTTGTATGCTTCGCTGAGCATATTGCAGACCATAAGAATCTATCTACTGTAATTGATAAGGATTTACTTGAGGATCCAGGTCTTACCAATACACTCCTTGGAGATGGAGTTGGTTCTATGGCAGGTGCAGTATTTGGAGGATGTCCAAATACTACATATGGAGAATCTGTTGGATGTGTTGCGATTTCAAGAAATGCTTCAGTTATAACAATTCTTGTAACGGCATTACTTTGCATCGGATTATCCTTTGTAGCTCCATTTGTAACATTCCTTGCAACTATACCTGCATGTGTAATGGGTGGAGTTTGTATAGTATTATATGGATTTATTGCTGTATCTGGATTAAAGATGATTCAAGGTCTAGATCTTGGTGATAATAGAAACCTATTTGTAGTATCAGTTATTTTGATCTGTGGAGTAGGTGGACTTGTAGTATCATTTGGTAAGGTCACAATCACTGAGGTTGCTTGTGCCCTAATTCTTGGTATTGTTACAAACCTCATTTGTAACATCGGAAGAAAAAGGGATGTCTTTGATGAAGAGACTGGTGTACCAGAGGATATTGAATCAGAAGAAGATTCTAATGATGAAGATAATTATTATTAATTAATATTAAATACTCACCGAGCTGGTGAGTATTTTTTTAATAGAAACGATTTCACACAACACAAAATATACAATATTTATTAGTTATGTTATAATAAATAGAAAAATATAGGGAATATATCTAACAATAGATGGAGAAGAGGTGTGGTATGAAAAATAGAAGAATAATTATATTAAGCTTTGTTGTATCTATTTTATTATTTATAAGCTTGCTTATTACATCTATGATAAGGGTAGGTATTTATAATAGTAAGAATTATGATGATACCTTTGCCTCTGAGGCTTTTACTGATGTGGCAGATACATCAAAAAGAGTTTCTATTAATGTTACATTAAGAGATAGCTGGAAGAAGGCCTTTGATTTTGATAATACAGGTAATACTGAGCAGAATTATATTGGACATACATATGATTTTACAGTATCAAATAATACTAAGCACACTGTTGATGATTTCTATTTTACTGTTAACTTTAATAGTGAGGCTTATGTATCATCTGCTTGGAATGGAGCTATTGAGTTCCATCAGTTTTCAAGTGGTAGTGAGGTAGTTGATACTATTCCTGATTTAAGAAGCTATGATCCAGAGGATTATAATCTAGACATTGTGACTGTTGAAAGTGATAATGATTACACATTATATCTTGTTAAGATGGCACCAGGAGATTATTTAGTTTATCTTCCTAGTGATTCATCTAAGGCTATGGAGATGCCTATTGAAACAAAGGCTTCAACAACACCAGGTATTAATTTATTTACTAGAATAGATGATGATGTAACAACAGCCTTCACAATCAATTTAGAGTATAGCCTACATAGAACTATTACAACAGACCCACTATTTTGGACATCAATTATTGGTATGGGAATATGGATTATTGTTTTTGTTGTGGTTTTATTTTTTAGCCTTCAAATAAGAAAGTATAGATTACGTCATGAGCGTGATAATGTTATTATTAATGAATCAATAGAAACATTTACAGGATTCATTGATGCAAAGGACCCTTATACAAATGGTCACTCTAAAAGAGTTGCAATTTATACAAGGCTTATTGCCGAGAGAATGGGATTTAGTGGAGAAGAGCTTGATAATATCTACTATATAGCCTTACTACATGATTGTGGTAAGATTGGAGTTCCTGATAATATTTTAGGTAAGCCTGGAAGATTAACTGATGAGGAGTTTGAAATCATTAAATCACATACAGTACGTGGTGGAGAAATACTTTCTAGATTTAAGAGCTTAGAGAATGCCCATGAGGGTGCGCTATACCATCATGAAAGATATGATGGAAGAGGATACCCTAAGGGACTTAAGGGAGAAGAGATTCCTTTGATTGCTAGAATGATTTGTGTTGCAGATTCATTCGATGCGATGAACTCAAACCGTGTTTATAGAAAAAAGATTTCAAGTGATTATATAATTGATGAGCTAAAGAATAATCGTGGAACACAGTTTGACCCTAAGATAGCAGATATAATGCTAGAGCTTTTAGAAGAGGGTAAGATTAAGTTCGATGATCCAGATCTTCTATAAGATATTAAGCAAGATATAGTTATAATGCCGTCTCAAATTATGAGACGGTTTTTTAATGATTTTTAAATTAGCAGAAAAAACAATCTCCCTTATAGAAAGGAGATGTATTTTTGGTATTGCCTGTTCGCAGAGAACAAGTTTAATTTGAACCTCTCATGACTTCAAGTCATAAGATTCTCACTTCATAGTCCTTTGGGCCAAAGGTCTCTTACATGGACTCCATGAGCTTAAATTTCGGTAGTTCCTACCGTACTATTTATTATTTAATTATGTGCTATTCCATAATTTAATATATTTATTGCCGCATTATAGTCCCTATCTATAATTAACTTGCAGTGTGGACATTTATATATTTCACTTGCTAATACTTTATATGTTTTACCACATACACTACATGTTTGACTTGATGCATAATATCTATCTATCTTTTTTAATTCTTTTCCATAATGCTTACATTTATATTCAAGTATTGTTGTTATTTTCCCTAATGATGATGTGAGCATTTTTTTCTTATGCTTTTTTAGCTTTTGTTTAGATAATAAATCCTTTATATCTAAATCTTCCATATAGATAATATCATATTTAGTAACTATGGCTTTCGTTGCTTTATGAATATTATCTAACATATAATTTTCTTTATATTGATATGTCTTAGCTAATTTCTTTCTTTGCTTATTCCAATTACTAGAATGTAATTTACATCTAGATAATTTCTTTTGTTCTTTTTTAATTTTATTATTTATTCTATCTATATCTAATTCAGATATATATTTATTATTATCATTTGTTTTAATTAGTTTTTTTACTCTTAAATCTATTCCAACACTATTTCCTGTTTTTAATAACATTTCAGTTTCTGCTTCATATATTATTGATGCTTCATATATACCACTTTTTAATAATTTTACTGTTGCATTTACTATTTTATTATTCTTTATATTTTTATTATATTTGCATTTAACGATACCCAATTTTGGAAGCTTTATTCCTTTATCATATAATTCAATATTTTTATTTGTATAATTTGTTCTATATGATTGTAAATTATGTTTTTTCTTAAAAACTGGTTCTTTAGCTCTTTTTGAAAAGAAATTAGAATATGCTATACTTAAATTCTTTAAAGAATTTTGTAATGCGAATTTATCTGCTTCTTTCAAAAAATTAGTTTCTTCACTATTTTTAAGTTCAGTTAATAATCTACTCCAATTTGTATATTTATAATCTTTATTTTCTTTTGAATAATTTAAAAAATAATTATATACAAATCTTGTGTGACCAAAGATTATATTTAAAATATTAATTTGTTTATTATCAGGATATAATCTAATCTTTAGCCCTTTTTGCATCTTCCTCACCTTGGTTTTGTATATATTTTTTTATATTGTCCATTACATTATCACTAGTAGTAGCTATATAGTATGAAGGACTCCATATATGTCCTCCCCATAACACTTTGCTTATTTTATCCTTATGCTTACTATTTAATAATCTTGCTGAAACACCTTTTAATGTTTTCATTACTACAGGAATAGAATCCTGTGGTGATAATCCTAATAACATATGGACATGATCTAAATCTGTATTTATTTCAACAAGCTCATAATTATTGTTTTTACAAATATTAGTAATAATGTCTATAAAATCATTTTTTATATCACCTACTAATATTTTATGTCTATATTTAACACACCAAACAATATGATAATATAAATCATAAACATATCCTCTACCATGTTTCATAATGTGAATACCTCTGTATATATTATACCATTTTTAATGACATATGCATAGTAAAAAATATATGTTATATACTTTAGTATATACTTTGAGAAAAATCTTTGACATATGCAATATTATTTTATATTTCTTATTAATTTTTCTCAAAAATGATAAAAAGAGCCTAACTCGTAAATCAATTAACGAGTGTGTGGCTCTAGTTTATCAAAAATGAAGAGAATTATGAACGAGAAAACATTAGAAAAAGTAACAGGTCTAAGTAGGAGGCAAATTATTATGCTTCAAAAGACTGTAGTAAAGAGGAAAAACAAAATAGTTGTTGGTATTAGCTATGATTATTCTATTGAAGAGGTAGAGGAGTTTATGCTTGCTAAGGTATTTAAAGATTGTGGTTATCATTATAATGAGATAAAGGATCTAATGGATAAGTATAGAGAGAATAATGTAGAAGTTATAGATGAGGCTATTAAAAAAACTAAATGTAAAATAGAAGAATTAAAGAAAGCCTTAAAAAATGTTAATGAGCTTAGAAAAAAGCTTAAATGTGAAAATGAAGACTAATTATAAATCCCTAAGGCTAGGTATGGCTTTAGGGATTTTTTGCTTTTATCATAAAGTGTGTTAAAATTAAGATAGAAAATAACGATTAATTATATAGTAGGAGGTAGATATTATGGAGAAAACATGTCCTTACTGTGGATGCGTGCTTGAACGTCTATTTGATAATGAATGGTATTGTCCAGGCTGTGGTGAATCATTTTACACTGATTCACCTAAGGATAAGGTTAATATAGAGGATGATTTAAATAATTATTCTGACGATGAGGATGATAATGGGTGATGAAAATGAAGGATGATTATAATAAGGAAATAGAAGCAATAGCTTTAAATGGAGATTACCTACATCTTAATAATTATGTTATGAATCATACCTATGATATGTGTAGAACAAATGATATATTACTTAAGGCCATAGAAGATACTTTTAATAAATCATATATGGTTAAAGAAAATGATGGATTAGATGTTAAATCAGATGGTAGGACCGCTAATGTTATAGTTTCTAGAAAAAGAACCCTTGAGGCCGCAAGCTTTTATAAGGGTAAAAAGGTAGCAGTTCTTAATTTTGCTAATAATCATGTGGTAGGAGGATCTCCTTGGATATCTAGAGCTCAAGAGGAGTCCTTATGTAGAATATCTACCCTATATCCATGCTTGCTTAAATTTGAAGAATCATTTTACCAATATCATAAGGAATTATATTTGAATGGCAAGATTAATGAAATGGGTAATGATGATTTAATTTATCTTCCAAAAGTTTGTGTGTTTAAAACTGATGATAATATACCAAAGCTAATGGAAGAGGATAAGTGGTATTATGTAGATGTTATTACACAAGCAGCTCCAGAGCTTTATATGGATTATAATATGGAAGAATATAAAAGCATCATGTATAAACGATTGAAAAGAATTATGGAGATAGCTAAATTGGAAAAAGTAGAGGTCTTAATTCTTGGAGCTTATGGATGTGGTGCATTCCATAATCCACCAGAAATCGTAGCCTCCATTTTTAAAGACCTCTGCAATGAATATCATTTTGATACCATAGAGTTTGCAGTGTATTCAAAAGAGGATGACAAGCATAGTAATTATAATGTTTTTAAAAATATAATAGATAAATAAAAAAATCGTCAACACAGGTTGGCGATTTATTATTTAACTGGCGTTCCCGATGCGATTCGAACGCACGGTCTTTCCCTTAGGAGTTATATCATCGAATATCTTTTATTTCTTGTCTATTTTCATTCAATATCTTTCATATCTTGTATATCTTTTATAAAAATGATTATCATCTCGTTGACTATATGGTGACTGTTTTTATGGTGACTAATAAGCTAAGACATATAAACTAGCTTGAAAAAGTGGCCCATTTTTGTTGTTGAAAAAAAGTAATTTGGAAATTATTTCTTAATCAGTAAAAAAATGAAAAACGTGCAATTAATAGCCTGTTTTATATTGCAAAAACGTGCAATTAATAAATAGAAATGGTATAAGATAAGGAATTTGAATGAATTATGAATGTTGATGATTATATAGAATTATATAAAAATGGTGGGTATATCAAGGAAATGCGTAAGCATATTGGTCATGCTCCAGTAATGACAATTGGTTGTGGTGTTATAATTGAAAAATGATATAGGAGAAATCCTTTTACAAAAAAGAAAGGATAATGGCTGTTGGGCAATTATTGGTGGTGCCATGGAAATGGGAGAGACGTTTGAAGAAACCATTAGAATAGAAACTATGGAAGAATCTGGTTTGAAGTTGGGAAAACTTGAAGTGTTTCAACTTTATTCTAGAAGAAATTGTATAATTGAATATCCAAATGGCGATATTTGTTTTGGCCTTGGTATTGTGTTCATTACAAGAGACTTTGAAGGTGATATTATCAATAATCCAGAAGAGGTGATGGAACATAGATTCTTTAAGAGAACAGGATTACCTAGCAACATTAATGAGTATGATAAAAAGATTATTTATGAATGGGCAGAATTGAAATAAAAAAAACAGCTTCAGAAATCATAATTCTGAAGCTGTTTTAATGTCTAAATGGCGTTCCCGATGCGATTCGAACGCACGGTCTTTCCCTTAGGAGG
>JAILRQ010000074.1 GCA_024698125.1 Acholeplasmatales bacterium | reverse complement strand
GGAAAGCTTAATTTCCTTCAATCCTTAATTGATGAGCTTAAGGGACTTAAGAGTGCAGATATTCTTGAGGGTCTTAAGGAATTATATAATGAGCTATTAAAGGTAGGACTACAAAACAAGGTAGTATTTGACTTTAGTATTTATTCATACGCAAGCTATTATACTGGAGTATGCTTCCAGGTATTTGCTGATGGTATAGGTAAGGCTGTTATTACAGGTGGTAGATGTGATAATCTATTAAAGACATTTGGTATTGATCTTCCAGCAATTGGATTTGGACTAAATATTGATTCAACAACAGATTATATTATCGCAAATAATCTAATCACTATTAATAACACAAGATATGTATCATTTACTGATAGCGTATCTCATGAATACGCATTAAAGGAAAATGATATCCTAAGAGATAAGGGTATTATTGTTGAGGTATCAATGTTTGATACATTAGATGAGACTATTAAGTATGCTAAGGCTAATGGTATTACTAAGGTTTTAGAGTATAAGAATAATAAGCTTAATGAGATAGAGGTGGCATAATGAGTGAGATAACTTTTGCACTTGCCAAGGGTAGACTTGGTGATAAAATTATTGATATGCTTAATAAGGCAGGGCTCACTGATGTAGAGTTTGATGCTGATACTCGTAAGCTTGTAATTTATTCTAAGGATGAAAGATATGCATTCTTCCTATCTAAGCCAAGTGATGTACCTACATTTGTAGATTATGGTATTGCAGATATTGGAGTAGTAGGTAAGGATACTATTCTTGAGGAGAATAGAGATATTACTGAAATTCTTGATTTAGGATTTGGAAAGTGCAGAATGTGCGTTGCAGGTCCTAAGGATGCAGAGGCTATTTTAAATAGTGGAAGAACTATTAGAGTTGCAACTAAGTATCCTAATATTGCAAAGGAGTATTTCTATAAGACTAATAGATCATGTGAGATTATTAAGCTTAATGGTTCAGTAGAGCTAGGACCAGTTGTAGGGCTTAGTGATGTTATTGTTGATATCGTTGAAAGCGGTAAGACTTTAAAGGAGAATGGACTTGATGTACTAGAGGTAGTAGAGCCTTTAAGTGCACGTCTTATTGTAAATAACGCCTCACTTAAGGTTAAGTACGAGGAAATCGGAAAGATCGTTGATGCGCTAAGAAAATTAGTGGAGGAATAAAATTATGATTGAAATTATTGATAATGAGAAGGACCTAGATGCCTTCAGAGAAGCACTAAATGAGCGTGGTGCTGTAGACAATGGTAAGTATCTTCAAACAGTTGTTGATATCCTAGCTGATGTAAAGGCTAATGGAGATGAGGCTGTTTTAAAGTATACTAAGAAATTTGATAATAAGGATGCTACATTAGATAATCTTGTAGCTACAGAGGAGGAAATGAAGGAAGCCTTCAATTCCCTAGACCCTGAGCTTCAAACAGTATTATTAACATCTAAGGGTAGAGTTGAGGCTTATCATAAGCACCAGCTTCGTAAGACTTGGATTGTTGAGGATAATCCAGGAGAGAAGCTTGGACAAAAGATTACACCTATCCGTTCAGCTGGAGTTTATGTTCCAGGTGGAAAGGCTGCATACCCTTCATCAGTTATTATGAATGTTATGCCTGCTAAGGTTGCAGGAGTAGAGGAAATCGTTATGGTTACACCTGCAGTTAATGGAGAGGTTAAGAAGTCAGTACTTGCAGCTGCATATATTTGTGGTGTTACAAAGCTTATTAAGATTGGTGGAGCTCAAGCAATTGCAGCCCTAGCATATGGTACAAACCTTGTACCAAAGGTTGATAAGATTGTAGGACCTGGAAATATCTTCGTAGCTCTTGCTAAGAGAATGGTATTTGGTACAGTTGGAATTGATTCAATCGCTGGACCATCTGAGATTTTAATTCTTGCTGATGAGACTGCAAATCCTAATTTTGTTGCAGCTGACCTACTTGCACAAGCAGAGCATGACCAGCTTGCATCAGGAATCTTAGTTACTACATCTAAGGAGCTAGCAGAGGCTGCTCAAAAGGAGGTAGAGAACTATTATAATAATTCAATTCGTAAGGAAATCCTTGATTCTTCAATCAAGAATTATTCAAGAATTGTATTAGTTCCTACATTTAGAGATGCAATTAACTTCGCAAATGAGGTAGCGCCAGAGCATTTAGAGATTTGTGTTGATAAGCCATTTGATTATGTAGATGATATTAAGAATGCTGGAGCAATCTTTTTAGGACACTATACACCAGAGGCTTTAGGAGATTATATGGCAGGTCCTAACCACGTATTACCTACAGTTAAGACTTCAAGATTCTTCTCACCACTAGGTGTAGATGATTTCATTAAGAAGAGCTCAATTCTAAACTTCACAAAGGAAGCTTTAGATAAATATAATGATAAGGTTGCACGCTTTGCAGATGAAGAAGGACTTCAAATGCATGCTGAATCTGTAAGAGTAAGAAAGTAATCAAAGTGCCTATTATTAGGCACTTTTTTTATACCTTAAATTTTTTTTTCAAATTTCAGATGTTTTTGCTTGCATTATAAATAATATAATGTATAATAAGTGTGTAGTTAGGTAAAACTAACTCATATAAGGTATTTAAATTATATTCTCATATCGCCTAGCCTGGCCATTTTGCTAGTTGAGAATGAAAGGTAGACAAAACGATTCAAACAACATAATATCTTCCTATTATTGCCTACTCATTTAAATATCAACAATCCGGACAATTTACTTGGCAGTTTGTCCGGATTTATTTTTTTTATTTTTGTGAAGTTTACATAATTTCACATATTTTTTTTATTTTTATGATATATTGAATTGCTAAAATTAAGGTATCAAAAGGAAGGGTGATTCAATATGAATAAACTAAAAATGTTAGGAGCGGTCTCAATTGCAGCACTAAGCGCATTAAGTCTAGCTTCATGTCAGCTTGCAGGACTAAGTGAGGGAAGTAGTAGTGGGAGCTCTACTTCAGATGTAGAAACAGATACACATACTGTAAGCTTTTATTTAAATGGTACACTTTATACAACACTTACAGTAGAGGATGGAGATTCACTTTCTACATCAGATCTTCCAGCTGTACCTACAGTTGATGGATATACTGTAACATGGGATACCTCAAGTGTAGACCTTACAAGTATTACAGCAGATATTACAATTAATGCGCTTCTTGTAGCAAACGAGTATACAATTACTTATTATTTAACAGATGCAACAGGTACTACATCATTATATGCTACTCAAACATATGCATATGGAGATACAATTGAGGCTCCAAGTGTTACAGTAGAGGATGGATATGCGTTTAGTGGATGGAGTAATCTTCCATCAACAATGAGTGCATCAGATTTAGAGATTTATGGTTCTATTAATGAAATTGATGGAACAATTGATATTTCTACATATGCATCAGGTGCAACTATTACATTATCTAGTGCTGGAACATATGAGATTACAGGAGAAAATACTGATGTAACAATCGAGCTTACAGCAAGTGATGCGTCTCAGATTATTTTAAATGGTGTTGAGGATACATATCTTACAAAGGCATTTATTACATCAGCTGCAGAGCTAAGCATTACAGCATCTGGAGAAAATATCATTTCTGATACCTCATCAAGTACTGCAGATGCACTAATCTATAGTGCAGGTGCCTTAACACTACTTGGTTCAGGAAGCTTAACCCTTACATCATCAAATGCTGATGGTGCAGCTATTCAATCATATAAGTCTAACCTAAATATTACATCAGGTACTCTTACAGTTAATGCATCTGGAGTAGGAATTCAAGCAAAGGCTTCAGGATCTAGCCTTAATGTAAGTGGTGGTACAGTTACTGTAACATCTGCTGATGATAGTATGAAGGCTAAGGTTAATGTAAATATTACTGGAGGTACTCTAACTCTTACATCAACAGCATCTGATGGAATCAACGCTGCAGGTGTTGCGATTAGTGCTGGTACAGTCACAGTAACATCAAAGAATGATGGTATCCAAGGTGATGATAGTGTTGAAATTACAGGAGGAGAGGTAACTATTA
>JAILRQ010000057.1 GCA_024698125.1 Acholeplasmatales bacterium | reverse complement strand
TGAAATCGCCACACTCATAAAACTCTCTTTTCTTACAAGAACAAAGACTTATTAATGGTAATATCAATAATAGTAATAAAATTAAAACTCTTTTTTTCATATCTAACAAACCACCCTTATAGAATATTGTCTTGATGATGTCTTCCAGTCATCACTAAATGATCCAGAAGCTCCCTATCTTATAAATACCATATCAGAATCTAAAACAAAAAAAGTCTTCACAAACCTTCAATTTAATTCTAGCATAAAAGTAAGCAATATAAAACAACATCATATAAAACAAATAGCATGATTACACTACAAAAAACCATTTTTAGTGTAGCATAATTACTATATTTATCGATATTTATTTCTGATTTTATATCATATAAATTAACAAATTACCATGTGTAAATTAACAAGGCTTTTAAACGGACTTCAATTCTCAATTTTAAAAAAGGTCAAGCCATGGTACCGGTCTAAAAGTAAGGGAATTCAGTTTTTTGAATGAACGTCTAAAAAGCCCGTGATTACGGGATATTTTTAATTGGGAGTTCGATTCTCTCCGCCCCTGCCACTAAAAAATCAAAGCTAAGTCAACTGACTTAGCTTTTTTGTTTATTATTTACATTCCTCTAAATAATCTAGCATATTCTTAATAACCTTATCTCCAAGCCTTTTATATGCATTGTAGCTCTTACCACCACTACTTCTATTGATGGTAAATGTATTAGGAAGCTCCCATAGCTTATCATTACCTATTGTTGGAAGGGTATCTCCAAAGAAGAAATGCTTATCCTCCTTAAGCCATTTTTCAAATGGCTCTTGAATAAATCCAGGGCCTATTGAGGTATTAAATAATATCTTCCTTCCCTTCATTAGCTTAAACTCCTCTTCACCTAATAAAAATACATTCTTATTTAAAGCTAGGAACACTGCATCACTTTCACTAACACATTCCTTAAGAGATTTATATGTGATGCCAAGCTCTTTTTCAACATCACTCTTTCTAGTTCTTGAATAATATGATACATCGGCACCAAAAAACTTTAATGTTTTAGCAATCAATGTACCTGATGTACCAAGCCCTATTACAGCACATTTAAGGCTTGAGATTTCCTGAGCATAGCTATCCCATAAATGAAGATTTGAATAATCCTGTAGGAATCCTACAAGCTCATGAATAATATATTCACAAACTCCCTCATCTCCATAATCTCTAATACCCTTTACAACAATTCCATTTTCCTCAGCACAAGAAATATCTACATTTGCTGACTCCTTTGAATAAAGGCTACAGCACATACCTATATATTTAATATTCTTACAGCTTACAATAACATTAGCAGATATTTTTGATGTGTATGATAAAAGTACACAATCACTATCCCCTATTCTTTTAATAATCTCATTATCATCTGCAGGAATATCCTTATAATAAACTACATCATGTGCAAGATTATTTAATCTTTTAAGATAAACATCTAGCATATTTATTGGTTCTATAATTACTATCTTATTAAACATAACGCCTATTTACTCCTTTTTAATCTTTGGTATAATTATATAGGATTTAACAAATAATTACAAATGGAGGACTCTTATGAAAGCTATCGTTTTATTTGGTTCAGGAAGGCTTACCAAAATAATTGTAAAATCATACCTAGATGGTATGCTAGAGGGATATAAAATACTTGGATGCTACTCAAGGACAAAGGAGCATAGAGATTCTATAAATGATATGCTTAATGTAGGGCATATTAATTCATTTGAAGAGCTTATAGCCCTAAAGCCTGACTATTTAGTAGAGGCTACAAGCCCAAGCTCTACAAAAGAGATTTTAGAGACTACATTAAAAAACAAAATTAATGTTATTCTTCTTTCAATAGGAGCACTAGCTGATGAAGAATATTATAAGCATATTGAAGGGGTTGCGAAGGATAATGGTGTAAAAATACATCTAGCATCAGGGGCAATCTCTGGATTTGAGGTTTTAAGAACAGCAAGGCTTATGGGTCTTACAAAGGCTTCTCTTACAAATAAGAAGGGCGCTGAAAGATTAAAAAATACCACCCTTTATAAGGATGGTATGCAGGATAAGGAAATGACCGCCTTTGATGGTAGTGCCTATGAGGCAATCAAAGGTCTTCCTACAGGTATTAATGTAGGTGTCGCCACTGCTCTTGCGACTATGGGTGTTTATGACACTAGGATTAAAATTAACGCCATCCCTGGATATGTAGGAGATTCCCAGTGCATTGATATTGAATGTGGTGATATGGTTAAGGCTCATTTAGATGTTTATTCTAAAACCTCAGATATTGCAGGATATAGTGTTGTAGCCTTACTACAAAATCTTAATTCATCAATAGTATTTTAAAAGGTTCCAAAACGGAACCTTTTTTTTAGTATACAGGGTATTTCCCTTTTGCTCCTCCATCATATTTCTCCCTTTATTTATAGCATATAAGGTGGCAAAAACAAAAGGTGGACTAAAATCCACCTTTGTATTTTATAATGGTAGGTTCTTCTTATTGAACCATAATGAACCAACTGTATATGTTACAGCACTAATTCCTACAAGTACTGCAGCCTCTGCAAGCCATACTAGGCTTCCATCAAGGATTGAAGCCTTATCACATAGTGTGATAATTGTAAAATACTTGAAGTTAGCAAGTGCAGACATTGCAGGTGCAAGCCCTCCAAACATAGCCATCATTGACATAAGGATGAAGAATACTGATAGCATTCCTCCAGCTCCAATTGAATACTTGCTTCTGTTAAATATTCCACTAAACATAAAGCAGATTCCACCCATCGCAAGTACTGTTACAAATGATGATACATTTAGATATAGGATTTGAGCATAGCTTAATGAATCACTACCTACTGCAGCACTTATTAGAATATGTGTTAAAAATGTTATAAGGAATGTTATAAAAATACTAGATACTAAGAATATTATTTGTGTAATTGCTACATCTCTACGCTTAATAGGTGATGACAATACATATGCCATTGAACCATCATCTACCTGACGAGCAAGTAGATTGTTTGCTGTTACTACTACATAAATTGTTGGAATGATTACACTCATAAGTCCATAGAATACCTCTGTTGTAAGGTTCATAACTCCTTCCTCCATAGCACAGAACTGTGCTACAAGAAGTGACATTACAAGTGTTACTACTAGCCAAATCTTCCAGTTGGCCTTAATTGATTGTACAAATAATGATTTATTCATTTATATTACCTCCAAGGATTGATTCCTCATAATATTTCTCTAATGTGAAAGGAATATATTCAATATCCTTTACCTTGTATGCTGATAGCTCATCAAACATATCATTGATGTTTTCTTCTCTTACAAATATGCTAACTGTAAGATCGTGTGAGTTTATTCCTGCAATCTCCATCTTAGAAGACTTTACAAATGCTTCATAATCAGATAGCTCCACAAACTCTACAAGGTATTCCTTTCTATTGTTATCCTTAATATCAGCCATATCTATTGTTTCAAGTATATGGCCCTTATCAATAAATGTTACTCTATCACAGGTATCCTCAATTTCCTTAAAGATATGTGATGACATTAAAATAGTCTTACCCTTCCTCTTCTCCTCATTGATAAGCTCAATTAGATTATCTCTCATAAGTGGATCTAATCCTGTTGATGGCTCATCAAGAAGGATTATAGGGGCATCCTTCATGAATGCGCAGACAAGAGCACATTTCTGCTTCATACCCTTACTCATACGTCTTAGGGGTACTCTTGTATCAAGCTTGAAGATATTTACAAGCCTATTCATATATGTTGAATCCTTAATTCCATAAAATCCTCTTTGGATTGATAGGAAGGATTCACCACTTCCTACATCTGGGAAGTTTATCTCTCCTGGTACATATGATACTAGATTTTTAATATTCTTAGCATCATTCCATGTATCCATACCTTCAATAGAGGCACTACCTCCCTTAGCTCTTAAAAATCCCATAAGAGTTCTAAGGGTTGTGGTTTTACCACTACCATTAGTACCAACTATGGCATGGCATTCACCCTTTTTTATATCAAAATTGAAATCAAATATTCCTCTACCGTTACCATAATCTACAGTAAGCTTTGATGCAGTAATTGTATTACTCACTTAAATCACCTCTTGTTTTATAGAACCTCATAAAGTAATCCTCTAATGTCATTGTTACCTCACTAAAGCTCTTTACATTATAATTCTTAATAGTTTTAATAAATCTATCAATATCACAGTTATCAATCATAAGTGATACTCTAAGCTCTAACTTATTCTTACTTGTAAACTCAAAGCTCTCCTTTGTAAATGATTCATAGCTTGCAGGGTTATAGAAGCTTATTTCAAATGTCTTTTTAAGACCCTTTGAAATATCATCCTTATTAACAGATGCTACAATCCTACCATCCTTTATAATCATGATTCTATCGCAAAGCCTTTCAACCTCACGGAAGATGTGAGATGAAAGTAGGATTGTTTTACCCTTTTTCTTCTCCTCCTCAATAAACTCAATGAATACCTCCTGCATTCTTGGATCAAGACCTGATGTAGGCTCATCAAGAAGTAATACCTTAGGATCTGACATAAACGCAGTTACTACGGCAAGCTTACGTCTTTCACCAATACTCATCTTTTTAATATCCTGGTTTAGATCAAGCTCAAATCTTTTACATAAGCTTTCAACAAGCTTATCGTTATGGCATCCCTTAAGACCCTCCATCATTTTAACGAAGGCCTTACCATCTAATCCCTGTGGAAGTGTTGGCTCTCCTGGAAGATATCCAATATCCTTTTTTGTAATGTAGTATGATTTTGAACAATCATATCCATTAATCTTACATTCTCCAAAGTCTGGAATTGAAAATCCCATTAGATGTCTCATTGTAGTACTCTTACCAGCTCCATTAGGTCCTAAGAAGCCTACAACCTCACCAGAATCTACACTAAATGTTACATCAAATATTCCCTTACCAAACTCATATGACTTAGTTAGGTTATTTACTTCTATTACACTCATTTATATCACCTACTCTAATGCTTTTTTAATCATTTCATTTGCTTCTACTAAAATAGCATTTACCTTTTGATTATTCTCATCAATTATTGGAGTATACTTTGAAATACTCTTCTCATAAGTTGTTCTATATAATGGCTCATTTATAAGCATCATTATGATACCGATACATCCTAGTATAATTCCTAGTACACTAAACTCCCACTTACCATCTCCTGTCATGTATGCTGACATTCCACCACCGAATGTAAACATTCCAACAAGACCAAAGATAATTGAAGTGATTAAAGCCTTATGCTTTTTCTTATATTCAGCATTTGATACAGAATCAAGAAGTGATAATGCTTCATTAAGCTTTAAATCAAGCTCCTCCTTACACTTAAAGCTTGAATCTCTTTTAAGGCTTAGCACAACCTTAGATGAAATCTCCTTAGTCTCAATAACCTCATAGCCAAATGCGGTTACTAAATCTATTACCCTGTATTTATTATCCTTATTAGTATGTATTGTTTTATAATCGTATGTAATGTAATCCATTTTTGTTTCCTCCTATGCTAGATTTTTTTCAATTACAACTGTATAATAAAAGAAAAAAGAGTGTGTTTCAATAGACCTTAGGCCAAATGAAACACACCCCTATTTTGTGTAAACACGAATGTAACAAAAGGAGGGATTTTGTAACATGCAGGATAGCTTATCATCAAGAGATTATATAATTGAAGCCTTCTTTTTACTTCTAAGAGATAACGTTATAGACGATATATCAGTCGCAAGTATTTGTGATAAGGCTGGTGTATCTAGAGTTACCTTCTATCGTAACTTTAAGGATAAGAATGAAATAATAGATGGATACTTCACTAAAATGATTAGACAGTTTGTTATAGAAATGGGTACAAGGCATAGTAATACTAACTACTATGATATTGCCTATCAAAGCTTTTACTTCTTAAGAGAGGAAAAGGAAAATATAAAGGCTCTTACAAAAAGTAATCTTTCATACCTTTATTTAAATATATTAAATGAAAAGCTCAGCAATAATTTTAATGCTGAAGGCTATGGAAATGAAATGACAGCCTATGTTTATGCAGGAGGACTATATAACCTTTCTATGTGGTGGGTTATAAAGGATGACTGCAAAACTAGTATAGATGATATGATTAAAGCCTTCTTTACAATATGTAGTTTTGAAAAGGCACAGTAATGTGCTTTTTTTTATGCAAAAAAGAGGAGAATTACTTCTCCTCTAGCTTGTTTTGATTATATGAATTACAGAATAGCTTCTTATATGTTTTATAAGGAACTACTATTTCAATAGCTTGCTTAATAACCTCTATATCTGCAGTCTTAGATGTAAATGCGAACTCTCCATCAACATTGTAATCAATATCCTTATCGCATTCAATTCTAACCTTATCTGTTGTAAATGTTCTTACACCATTCTTTCTCTTTAGTCTATCTCCACGGAAGACAAAGCGTAGTGCTCTAAACCAAGACCATCTCTTAGTCTTTTCTACAACAGTTAAATCAAGAAGTCCATCATTTAATAATGGCTTATTTTTTCTATAGATTTTAAATCCACCAAATTGCTGCCAATTAAATCCAAACATTACATAGCAATTAGAATATGTAGTACCATCTGGAAGGATTAATCTAAGCCTCATACCAGCTTCCTTTGGTAGCTCCTTTAATAATCTAAATCCATACGCAAGCTTTCCCCACTTTTTCTTTGAGGCATATGATATATCATATGAGATTGCAGTAAACTTACCTGCAGCTATAATATATGCAGAATAGTTATCATTAATCTTTACGATATCCATTTTAACAGGTACTCCTGTTGTGGCTATCTTAAGACCCTTTTTAATATTCTTCTTAAGCTTTAATATTTTACCAACATCATTAACAGTACCAGCAGGTATATATGCAAGCTTAGTCTTTACATTTCCCTTCATAATACCTGTAACAGTCTCATTTAATGTTCCGTCCCCACCGGATGTTAAAATAAGATCATAGTTGTTACCATTATTCATTATATATTCAGTTATGCTCTTAGGAGCTGGAGATGGGAACATCTCTACCTCATAGCCCGCATTCTCTAGGGTTTTCTTAACTAACTCCTGGTTTTTAGTTATCCTTTGAGTTCCGCTCTTAGGATTATAAGTAACTAAAGCCTTCATAAAAACCTCCTACTCTAACTATACTCTTTAAGTATATCGTATAAAACCTTATAAAACAAGCAACAAAATCCCTACTTTTGTCCGAAATTTAATAATGGCTCCAGCCCAGTGAAGCCAATATTAAAATTACTTGATTTCTTCCTTTTCTAAACGCTTTTGGTTAAGTAAATTATCTGATGCATGAGTTACAGGTAATGTAAAGAAAATACCCATAGCCTCACTTCCAGTACCAAGCTTATCATAAAGCTTAGACATAATAGGCTCAACATACTCAGGCTTCACAACTACAAGTACAATTTCCTTTTCAGGATGTACTCCAATACCGTAAAGAAGCATACTGTCCTTTGTAATTCCTGAGTTTGCAGGAATAACAGTACCTCCACCAGCACCATTCTCCTTACATATCTCTATTACCTTATCAGAAAATCCCTCATTTACAATTGAAACTATATTAAATAATTTAGCATCCATTACTTATTCCCTCCATTACTTAATGTTATATAGCTTGATACTCCAATAATCGAATCAAGCGGAATAGTATATACCATTGATATATTTGATCTAAAGCTCTTAAATCTATCCTCAAGTGCAAGAATAGCATCCTTGATTCTATCCTCCTTGATTATACAAAACATTAAATTCTTAGTATAACCCTTATCAATAGAACCTCTAGCCATTGTTTGGGCATAGGCTACTACATCATGGCGTGAAAGCATATCAGCAATGATTTCCTTTTTACCCTTTGGTATTGTTATTACCATTAAATATATTTTAGTTAATCCCTTATCATTCATAGCTATTCACCAAAGTGGATGATTTGCTTGTCATCCTCTTTTAAGACCTGCTTAATAGCATGTCTTACCTTTCTTCTATTATTGAATACACTAAATACTCCAAGTATTTCTATTGATAAAAGTGGGCTTAAGGCTACAAGAGATACTACTCCAAATCCATAATTTAAAATATATCCTTCTCCATTAAGTGATGCACATATTCCTAAGGCTATAGGTAATATGAAGCTTGATGTTAATGGTCCTGAAGCAACTCCACCTGCATCAAACGCAATAGCTGTATATATCTTAGGTATAAAGAATGCTAGTATAAAGCAAATAATATATCCTGGAATAATAACATATAAAATACTAAACTTATAAATAATACGAATCATAGCGATTGCTATAGCACAACCAACACCAATAGCTAGGGCTATAAGCATACTTCTCTTTTTAATAAGTCCATTAGTCATTTCCTCAACCTGTACAATTAAAATCTTAATTGCAGGCTCAGCTAGTACTGTAAGTGCTCCAATACCAAAGGCTAATAGTATTATAATAACGCTACTCTTTTCAGATAGCATACATCCCATCTTATATCCTACACCCATATATGTACAATCAACAGCTGCAAGGAAGAATACAAGTCCAATGTAGGCTATAAATAATCCCTTTAATAATAAAAGTATTTGCTTCTTTGTTGAATGTAGGAAGATTAAATCTACTACGATAAAGCATCCAAGTAGTAATCCAATAGATAATCCAACATCCTTCATCTTCTCTCCAAAGTATTCAAGATATGAAAGGAAGAAATTATCTGATAGTGTATAATCTGCAAGCTCATACTCCATATCTCCACTACTAAATAGTGAAAGTATTAGCATCATAATAACTGGTCCAATAGATGAGAACGCAATAAATCCGAATGATGCGTCCTTCTCACTCTTTTGAGCTAAAACCATCGCAACTCCAGCACCTAGTGCCATAAGGAATGGTACTGTCATAGGACCTGTTGTAACTCCACCTGAATCAAAGGCTAAGGCAACAAGGTTTTCCTTACCCTGATATGCAAGTAATGCTACAAGAGCAAATGCTACCATATATAATAGACTTAATATTCTAATAAGATTAACCTTCTTTATAATCTTTAATATCGCAAGAATTAAAAAGAATCCTACAGATAATCCAATAGAAAAAATTAATAATGGCTTTGAGAATATAGACTTAGTCTGCATTGCAAGGACTGTTAAATCAGGCTCTGCAATAGTGATTAAGAATCCGAATAAGAATACTACAAAAATTAAAATGAATACCTTACCCTGCTTAGTTAATCCTCTACCTACCTTTTTTCCTATAGGAGTCATTGCATGCTCTGCACCATAATTAAATAGTGATATACCAAATATAACTAATGCAGTCGCAAGCGTAAATGAGAATATCTCATATCCTGTAAGATCTATTAGCTTAATAATTACCAAAAATATGACTAACGCATATATTGGTAGAACTGAAAATGAAGATTTCTTGATCTCTTCTAATATTTCCCTAATCAATTAAATCACCCACCAAT
>JAILRQ010000019.1 GCA_024698125.1 Acholeplasmatales bacterium | reverse complement strand
AATAATTTAAATAAATACCATTTAGAGTGGCGTGAAAAATGGATTAATGAAGGTGCAAATTGGTTTTCAAAGAAAAGAATTAAGCCTTTGAACTGGAATTTGAATGAACAATTAAATAATTTGAAATGATTATTTGTTGAGAAGTAATCGGTTTTAGCTAATTATTTAACTGGACTGTACAAAATAGGCCATAGACTATTCTATGGTCTTTTTTGTACATAAAGTTCCATAATGTTTCTCTTCAAATTCATTAGGAGTCATATTAATAATACCCAAGTTTATAAAAAGCGATCAATATAGATTTCAATTGGTTAAGGAAGAATATGAAATAATCTTGATGTCGAAAAAATCGACTTCACCAAAAAACTTTTTTTCAGGCCGAAATGGTGGTACTAGAAAATTACCATATTCTTATTTTTTCTTTTCATTGATTTTTTATATCTCTTATAGTAAAATAACAACGTATAAAAGAGGTATATTATTATGTCAATTTTAGGAAATCAATCAGTAGGTAAGGAAAACAAGGGAAGCGCACTTACAATTGGTAAGGAAGCTCGTGAGGCTAAGGCTAAGGATAGTAGTGTTATTGATTCTACTATTGGAATGCTTTTTGATGAAGAGGGGAAGTTCTATACATTTAAGATGGTAGATAAGATCATTAAGGAGCTTACACCACGTCAAAAGTTTGGATACCCTGCAACTGCAGGAGACCAAAAGTTCCATGAGGCTGTTAAGCATTGGATTTTTAGAGAGTATTATGATGATATTACATCAAAGATGGAAACTCGTGTTATTGCAACTCCAGGTGGAACAGGAGCTATTTGCTCTGCATTAACTAACTATCTATCTCTAGGAGATAAGGCTTTATTCCCTAATTATATGTGGGGTAATTATACTCAATTAGCTCGTGAGGCTAATTTAGGATATGACACATATGAGCTATTTGATAATGATGGTAACTTTAATATAGATGATCTTCGTAAGAAGTGTAATGAAATGAAGAAGGCACAGGGTAGAGTTTTAGTTGTTATTAACGACCCTTGTCAAAACCCAACAGGATATATCATGAAGTATACAGAGTGGATGCAGGTTGTTGATATTGCAAACTCTATTTCAAGAGATGGAACTCCATTCGTTTTACTATATGATATGGCATATATTGATTATGACTCAAGAGGATTTGAGGCATCAAGAAAGAATATTGATTTATTAACTAACCTTGGAGATAACGCTATGGCTATCCTTGCGTTCTCAGGATCTAAGACACTAGGACTTTATGGACTACGTATTGGAGCAGAGGTTTGTATTTGTAAGAATAAGAGTGATGCTGACGAGTTCTTCCAAGCAAATGAGTATACTGGAAGAGGAAAGTGGAGCTCATCATCAATTCTTGGTATGAATGTTATTTCTGAAACTCTTACTAACCATAAGGAGGAGTTTGAGGCTGAGCTTGCTCATGCTCAAAAGATGCTTATTGATAGAGCTAATCTATTTATTGCAGAGGCTAAGAAGAATAACCTTAAGACATTACCATATCAATGTGGATTCTTTGTAACAATCCCATGTGAGGATCCTAAGGCTATATTTGAAGCATTAAAGCAAAGAGGGGTTTATATTATCCCACTTAAGGGTGTTATAAGAGTTACTCTATCTTCAATTACAAACGATGAAATCGTTCGTATTGTAAAGATTATTAGCGAGGTACTTGCAAAGTAAAGGATTTCCGTTTGGAAATCTTTTTTCTTTTTAAAAAAGCCAGTTGACAAGGCGTGTTTTTTGCAATACAATAGATAAAATTAAAAAAATTAGAAGGAGATATATTATGGCACGTTATTTTACAGAAACATCAAGAACATTTGCAGAGTATTTATTAATTCCTGGATATACTGGACCAGATAATATTCCAGCAAACGTATCTTTGAAAACCCCACTTGTTAAGTTTAAAAAGGGTGAAAAGCCTGCGTTAAGCTTAAACATTCCAATGGTTTCAGCAATCATGCAATCAGTATCAAATGATACACTTGCAATTGCCCTTGCCAAGGAGGGTGGAGTTTCATTTATTTATGGATCTCAATCAATTGAATCTGAGGCCGCAATGGTTAAGAAGGTTAAGGATTATAAGAAGGGATTTATCACTTCAGATTCTAACCTAACTCCTAATGATACATTAGAAGACGTTGTCAATATGACAGCACGTACAGGACATAGAACTATTGCGATTACTGAGGATGCTTCACCTAATGGTAAGCTTCTTGGTATTGTTACATCTAGAGACTATAGAATTTCTAGAACTCCAAGAGATACAAAGATTAAGGATTTCATGACACCTTTAGCTAAATTAATTACAGCACCAGATACTACAACTCTAAAAGAGGCTAATGATATTATTTGGGAGCATAAGCTAAATAGTCTACCTTTAGTAGATAAGAATGGTAACCTTACATACATGGTATTCCGTAAGGACTATGAGTCACATAAGGAGAATGAGAATGAGCTTCTTGATTCTCATAAGTCTTATGTTGTAGGAGCAGGTATTAACTCTCGTGATTACAAAGAGCGTGTACCAGCATTAGTAGAGGCAGGAGCAGATGTATTATGCCTTGACTCATCTGAAGGATACTCTTGCTGGCAAGCAAATACCATCAAGTGGGTTCGTGAGAAGTATGGAGATAAGGTTAAGATTGGAGCTGGAAACGTCGTTGACGGTGAAGGATTCCGTTTCTTAGCTGAGGCTGGTGCAGACTTCGTTAAGATTGGTATCGGAGGAGGTTCTATTTGTATCACTCGTGAGACAAAGGGAATCGGAAGAGGACAGGCTACAGCAGTTATTGATGTAGCACGTGAGCGTGATAGATATTTCGAGGAAACAGGAATATATGTACCTATTTGCTCTGATGGAGGAATTGTACATGATTACCATATTACTCTAGCTCTTGCGATGGGAGCAGACTTCGTAATGCTTGGACGTTACTTTGCTCGTTTTGATGAGTCACCTAACGCAAAGGTTAAGATTAACGGAAGATTTGTTAAGGAGTATTGGGGAGAAGGTTCAAACCGTGCTCGTAACTGGCAACGTTATGACCTAGGTGGAAAGACTGGACTTACATTCGAGGAGGGTGTAGATTCATATGTTCCATATGCAGGTTCATTAAAGGACAATGTAGAGCTTACTACATACAAGATTAAGTCTACTATGTGTAACTGTGGAGCCCTAGATCTTGCTGAGCTTAGAGAGAAGGCTAAGCTTACAGTAGTATCTTCAACATCTATTGTTGAGGGTGGAGCTCATGATGTTACATTAAAGAATGGAAATAACAATCAATAGGATAATTACCCAGGAGACAGCTCCTGGGTTTTTGTATGCTTGTAATACACACTTATAATAATTTATAAAATTATTAACCCTTATTTTAGAAAAGTTATGGAAAAATGTATAAAAATAAAACGCTTTACATAAAATTTCCTAGTGTTATTTAATTGTTTATGATAAAATATTATTATGAATAATAATCTACTTTTTTTAGATTAGTTAACTTTAGAATGGATGGGATTTAATATGGCCAAGAATTTTATTCATCAAGTTAATATTCATAAGTGTCATCATATGGTGATATTTTTAAACGCGTAAAAAACGATGTTGTTTGACGTCGTTTTATTTTTTTAGGAAAGGAATTAATTGAAAAATGACCGATTTAGAGATTGCACAAAATGCGAAAATGGACAAAATTACTGAAATTGCTAAGAAGGTTGGAATCGAAGAGGATGATCTAGAGCTTTATGGTAAGTATAAAGCAAAGCTAAGCCTTGATGTACTAAAGAAGCATAACAAGAATGGTAAGGTTATTCTTGTAACTGCTATTAACCCAACTCCTGCAGGAGAGGGAAAGAGTACAACAACGATTGGACTTGCTGATGCATTTACTAAGCTTGGAAAGTCTTGCGTGGCTGCTATTCGTGAGCCAAGCTTTGGACCAGTTCTTGGAGTAAAGGGAGGAGCTGCTGGTGGTGGATACGCCCAAGTAGTACCAATGGAAGATATTAACCTTCACTTCACTGGAGATATTCATGCGATTACAACTGCAAACAATGCGATTGCGGCAATCATCGATAACCACATTCATCAGGGAAATGCTTTAGGTATTGACCCAAGAAGAATTATTTGGAAGAGAGTTCTTGATATGAATGACAGAGCATTAAGAAATGTCGTAGTAGGTCTAGGAGGAGCCGCTAATGGTATGCCTCGTGAGGATCATTTCGATATTACTGTTGCCTCAGAAATCATGGCTTTATTATGCTTAGCTAAGAGCCTAGATGACTTCAAGGAAAGAGTAAAGCAAATTGTGGTGGCTTATAAGTATGATAAAACCCCAGTTACTGTAAATGATTTAGGATGTGCTGGTGCAATCACAATGATCATGAAGGATGCAATTAAACCTAACCTAGTTCAAACACTTGAGCACACACCAGTATTAATTCATGGTGGACCATTCGCAAACATTGCGCATGGATGTAATAGTGCAATTGCTACTAAGATGGCAATGGCATTAGGAGATTATGTTGTAACAGAGGCAGGATTCGGTGCTGACCTTGGAGCTGAGAAGTTCTTAGATATTAAGTGCCGTAAAACAGGAATTAAGCCAAGTGCTGTTGTTATAGTTGCAACAATCCGTGCATTAAAGATGCATGGTGGTGTAGCCAAGAAGGATTTAAGCGTTGAGAATGTTAGTGCTTTAAAGAAGGGATTTGAAAACCTTGAGAAGCATATTGAAAACATTAAGAAGTTCAACCTTCCATATGTAGTAGCTATTAATAAGTTCATTACTGATACTGATGATGAAATCAAGGCTTTAATGGATTGGGCTACAACAAATGGACACACAGTTTCATTATCTGAGGTTTGGGGTAAGGGTTCACTTGGTGGACTTGACCTAGCTCAAAAGGTAATTGAAAAGGTTGAGAAGGCTGATGGAGCCAAGACATTCAAGTATCTATATGACGAGAATGACACTATTAAGAATAAGATTACTTCTATTTGTAAGGAGATTTATGGTGCAGATGGAGTAGACTTCAGTAGTAAGGCATTACAGCAGATTGCTACATTTGAGGAAAATGGATGGGATAAGCTTCCTATCTGTATGGCAAAGACTCAGTATAGCTTATCTGATGATCCAACTAAGCTTGGAAGACCTACTGGATTTAGAATTAGCATTCGTGAGCTAAAGCCATCTATTGGTGCAGGATTCATAGTAGCTCTTACAGGAGATGTTATGACAATGCCAGGATTACCTAAGGCACCAGCTGCTCTAAACATGGACGTAGTTGATGGAAAAGTTATTGGTTTATTTTAAAAAAGGAGATAAAAAACAATGGAGTATGTAACAGGAAAAAGACAAGTAGTATTTAATTTCTCAGAGAATTTCTGCAAGACAGAGAATGAAGTTTTAAATAGTGCTTGCTTCAAGGATGTATGGGGAAGATTTATTAAGAGAGTTTATGAAAGTGAGAATCAAGCATTCTTACCAGTATTAACTGTATTCCCTAAGTCAAAGGTTGTTAATCAAACAATCGATTTATTCAAGCTATTAATGAGCTTTACAGTTGATGAGATTGAGTCAATGAGCCCTTTCTATGCAAAGGCATTATCAATGAAGGAGGTTCTATATGATCTAGTTCAAAGCTTCTATGATTACTGGAGACGTTTAGAGCGTTATGCAGTAGTTATGACTCGTGCTACAAAGGATGGAGTTGAGTCTTCATCATTCGTTGAGGCACAAAGCGAATTCAACAATGTAGTATTATCTACATACCGTACAATTTGCGAGAAGCTTTATGGAAAGTCATTCCCAATCTACCGTCAGCTTCCAGCTGGAGTTAACGCAGCATTATTACTTTCAAGAAATGAGTGGATGGATAAGAGCTCACCATATTATTTCTTAGCTAAGAGTGATGCAATCGAGAGAATCGTTATCCGTCCACCATTCATTTCATATTCTGCAAAGAATAAGAGAACAGGAACATATCCTGAGGTTAAGGTTAACCCTATCGAGCGTATTAAGGATACTTACAATGCAAAGGATTTCTATTGCTATGCAGCAATGGTAGGATCATCTCTTGCATATGTATATTTCCACAGAGACTTCCTAGCTCATGGTATTACAATTGGAAACCTATTCGAGTTCGTACCTCTATCAGAGTGCAAGGGTAAGAAGCCAGATCTTCTATACATCTATGGAGCTGATTATGAGGTTGAGGATAAGACTAAGGATGGATCAGAGTTCTACTATGATAAGGAGAACGACATTTATGTAGGTCTTGCTCCTCATAGCGACGAGGTAGATTACTTCGGATATATGAAGAAGATGCTACTTACACTATATAACACAAAGATGATTGACAAGGGATTCCTTCCAATCCATGGAGCTTGTGTTCATATCACAATGAAGAATGGTACTACAAAGAATGTAGTTATCATGGGAGATTCAGGAGCTGGAAAGAGTGAGTCTTTAGAGGCTCTAGCAGAGATGGCTGGAGATAACATTTCATCTCAATTAACAGTATTCGATGACATGGGAACATTCAAGGTTGAGAATGGTAAGGTTATGGCATACGGAACTGAGATTGGAGCATTCGTTCGTACAGACGATATGGCTGCAGGATATGCTTATAGAGAGATGGATAGAGCAATATTCATGAACCCAGATAAGACAAACTCTCGTTTAGTAGTTCCAGTAGCTACATACCCTCAAATCATGAAGGGATATGAGGTTGATATGTATCTATATGCAAACAACTACGATCCTGAGTGTGAGTCTGAGGTAGAGTTCTATGACAATGCTGATGAGGCTAAGAAGATCTTCATCCGTGGAGCACGTAGAGCTAAGGGTACAACTCAAGAGACTGGTATGACAGAGTCATTCTTCGCTAATCCATTTGGACCAGTTCAAAGAGAGGCTCAAACAAGAGTTATTATTGATGATACATTTAAGGCTTTATTCAAGGCCGGTGTAAAGGTTGGAAACCTTCATACAAGACTTGCAGTTCCAGGTATGGAGCATGAAGGACCAGCATTAGCAGCTAAGAAGCTATTTGAATTATTAGAAAAGTAAGAGGTATTTATATGGCAAGAGTCGGAGTTATTATGGGGTCTAAGAGTGACTATGAGGTCATGAAGGACGCAGTTAATGTTTTAGAGGAGTTCGGAATAGACTACGAAAAAAGAATAGTAAGTGCACATAGAACTCCAGACCTTCTATGTGAATATGCAAAGACAGCTAAGGAAAGAGGAATTGAGGTTATTATTGCAGGAGCAGGTGGGGCAGCCCACCTTCCTGGAATGACAGCCGCAATGACTACCCTTCCAGTAGTAGGAGTTCCTGTAAAGAGTAGAGCGTTAAGTGGTGTTGATTCACTATTATCAATCGTTCAAATGCCAGGTGGTGTTCCAGTAGGAACTATGGCAATTAACGGTGCTAAGAATGCAGCTCTTTACGCTATTTCTATTTTAGGAATCAATGATAAAGAGGTTTCTAAGAAGCTAGAGGAGTATAGAGAAAAACAAACAAAGGATGTGCTTTCAAGTGAGCTTGAATAAAATAGGTATTATTGGTGGCGGTCAGCTTGGAATGATGCTTTGTGAGGAGGCTAAGCTTCTCGGAGCTAAGACAATTGTTCTAGACCCATCAGAGGATGCACCTGCATTTAAAATTGCAGATGAGCATATATGTGCAACATTTGATGACTTTGATGCACTAGAGGATTTATGTAAGAGAGCAGATGTTATCACTTATGAGTTTGAAAACGTAAGAAGTGATTTCTTAATCAAGCTTGAGAATAAATATAATATTAAGCAAGGATTTAAGCCTTTATTCGATGGTCAGGATAGAATTAGAGAAAAAACTAATGCTAATCTGCATGGTCTAAAGACAGCTAAATTCTTTGATGTAACTACTAAGGAGGATGCCTTAAATGCTATTAAGGAGCTAGGATACCCTTGTCTTTATAAGACAAGAACTCTAGGATATGATGGTCATGGACAGGTACTTTTAAAGAGTAGTGATGATATCAAGAATCTAGATCCATTCCTAGGTGGACCTGGTATAATTGAGGAGTTTATAAAATTTGATTATGAGGCTTCCATTGTAATGGTAAGTGATGGCAAAAATGTTATAAGCTTCCCAATTTCAAGAAATATCCATAAGCATGGTATTCTTGATTTATCTATCGTTCCTGCAGGAATGAAGAAGGATGTCGAGGATAGAATGGTAAAGGCTGCAAAGCAGTTTATGCTAGATTGTAAGTATCTAGGTATACTTGCAATTGAGTTCTTTATCAAGGATGATGAGTTCTATTTCAATGAAATGGCACCACGTCCTCATAATTCTGGACATTACACAATTGAAGGATGTAATACTAACCAATTTAGAGAGCTAGATAGATATCTTCTAGATCTACCTTTAGAGGAGCCTAAGCTATTATATCCAACAGTAATGAAAAATATTTTAGGACAGGATGTTCCAGATGTTCTAAAATATAGAGCCTTCCCTAATGCATATGTACATATGTATGGAAAGAGCGAGGTTAGACATAACCGTAAAATGGGACATATCACATTCACTAATATGGATGAGGATAAATACAATAAATTAGTAAGCGAGGCATTGTAATGGACTATCGTATTTTCGTAGAAAAGCTTCCAAGATTTCAAGTAGAAGCACAAAGTTTATTAAAGGAGTTCAACCTAAATCTAAACCTTAATCTTAAGTCTTTAAGATATGTTAATGTTTATGATTTAAGAGGATTCTCAAAGGATTTACTAGAAAAAACTAAATACACTGTATTTGGAGAGGTTGTAACTGATAATGTTACAGAGGATATTGACCTTTCACAAAACAAGTATATTGCAGTTGAGTATCTTCCAGGTCAATTTGACCAAAGAGCATCATCTGCTGTAGACTGTGTAAAGCTAGTTGACCCACATGCAGACATCATTATCAAGTCATCAAGACTTATTATATTAGATAAGGATGTATCAGAGGATGTAATTGCAAAGATTAAGCACTACTACATCAATGCAGTTGAGTCACGTGAGAAGGATTTATCAAAGCTTTCATTTGATGAGAATGCTGAGATTAAGCCAGTTAACGTATTAAAGGGTCTTACAAAGCTTGAGCGTAAGGATTACGCTAAGTTTATCCAAAAGTATGGATTAGCTATGAATGAGGATGACCTTGATTGTGTTGTTAAGTATTTCGCAGCTGAGAATCGTGATCCAAACGAGACAGAGCTAAGAATTCTTGATACTTATTGGTCAGACCACTGCCGTCATACAACATTCGGTACAGTACTTGAGGAAATTACAATTGATGATTCATTTATTAAGAATGAATTAGAGGATGCCTTAGATTTATATAAGAATATGCGTCATGAGCTTGGTCGTGACAAGAAGGATTTATGCTTAATGGATATGGCAACAATTGGTGCTCGTTATCTTAAGAAGCATGGATACCTTGATGACCAAGAGGTTTCTGAGGAGAATAATGCTTGTTCAATTTTCGTTAATGTAGATGTTAATGGAAAGATGGAAAAGTGGCTATTACAATTCAAGAATGAGACTCATAACCACCCAACTGAGATTGAGCCATTCGGAGGAGCTTCAACATGTCTTGGAGGAGCAATCCGTGACCCTCTATCAGGAAGAGCTTACGTATATCAAGCAATGAGAGTAACAGGAGCTGGTGATATTTATAAGCCAGTTAATGAAACATTAGAAGGAAAGCTTCCACAGCGTATTATTTCAACTAAGGCTGCTGCTGGATATTCATCATATGGTAACCAAATCGGTCTTGCCACAACTCATGTTAGAGAGATTTACCATGATGGATATGTTGCAAAGCGTCTTGAGGTTGGAGCTGTAGTTGGAGCATCACGTGCTGCAGACGTTCATAGATTCTCTCCAGAGGCTGGAGACGTTGTATTAATGTTTGGTGGACGTACTGGACGTGACGGAATCGGAGGAGCTACAGGATCAAGTAAGAAGCATAATACTAAGTCACTTGAGACTTGCTCATCAGAGGTTCAAAAGGGAAATGCACCTGAGGAGAGAAAGATTCAACATCTATTCAGACGTCCTGAGGTTACAAGAATTATCAAGAAGAGTAATGACTTCGGTGCAGGAGGAGTTTCTGTTGCAATCGGAGAGCTTGCTCCAGGTCTTGAGATCTGGCTTGATAGAGTTCCTACAAAGTATAAGGGACTAAACTCAACAGAGATTGCTATTTCAGAGTCTCAGGAGAGAATGTCAGTTGTTGTTGACAAGGCTCATGTTGAGGAGTTTAAGAAGTATTGTAATGAGGAGAATATCGAGGTAACTCACATTGCTAACGTTACAGACACTAATAGACTTGTAATGTATAACAAGGGTGAGAAGGTAGTAGATATTTCTCGTGAGTTTATTGATTCAGCTGGAGCAAAGCACTATGCTAAGGCAGAGATTGCACCAGTTGAGAATAAGAACCCATTCAAGAGAGATGTTAAGGGTAAGGATCTAGTTGAGAAGATGCTTAACAACCTAAATGACCCTAACGTAGTTTCTCAAAAGGGATTAATTGAAATGTTTGATGCTACAATCGGAAGATCAACAGTATTAATGCCATTTGGAGGAAAGTATCAAAGAACAGAAACTCAGGTTTCAGTTCAAAAGCTTCCAGTTCTAGATGGTGAGACTAATACAGCATCAATCATGGGATTTGGATATAATCCATATATTACATCATGGTCTCCATATCATGGAAGCCAATATGCAGTAATTGAGGCTGTATCTAAGGTTGTAGCAGCAGGAGCTAGATATGACAAGATGAGATTCAGCTACCAAGAGTTCTTCGAGCGTATGCAAGGAGAGAAGGCTTGGGGTAAGCCTCTTGCAGCTCTACTAGGAGCTATTAAGATTCAAAATGATCTTAAGCTTCCATCAATCGGAGGAAAGGACTCAATGTCTGGAACATTCGATAATCTAAATGTACCACCAATGCTAATGGCATTCGGTATTACATGTGTAGATGCAAGAACTGTTATTTCTCCAGAGTTTAAGAAGGCTGGAAATAAGATTTACTTAATTAAGCATACTGCATTAAAGAATTACAATCCAAATATTGATGAGCTAAAGAATATCTTTGATTTCGTATCATCTAATATTGAAAATAAGAATATCGTATCTGCATATGCATTAACAAACGGAGGAGTTTCTGAGGCTTTAGCTAAGATGAGCTTTGGAAATAAGATTGGATGCCGTGTTAAGGTTGCAGAGGATGATTTATTCGATTATTCATATGGATCATTTGTTGTTGAGTCAGAGGCTGACCTTAAGGGTGAGTTTGTTAAGTTCTTAGGATTTACAATCGCAGATGAAATCCTTGATGTAAACGAGGAGATCATGAATATTGATGGTCTATTCGAGGCTAACAGAAGCAAGTTCGCTACTATATATAAGGATACTGCTAAGAATAACGCTTCAGTTTGCAAGGCTGATTCAGCTAAGAAGAACACACTTGTATACAAGGGTGAGGCTGTGGAGCATCCAACAGTATTTATTCCAGTATTCCCTGGAACAAACTGTGATTATGATACAAAGAAGGCTTGGGAAAAGGCTGGAGCTAATGTTAATGTTATGGTATTCCGTAACCTTACATCAGCAGATGTATTATCATCAATTAAGGATATGAAGGAAAACATCAACAATGCACATGTATTAATGCTTGTTGGAGGATTCAGTGCTGGAGATGAGCCAGATGGATCAGCTAAGTTTATCGCTAACGTATTAAATAATGCTGACATCAAGGAGGCAATCAATGCCTTACTTGCTCGTGGAGGATTAGTACTTGGTATTTGTAATGGATTCCAAGCATTAGTTAAGTCAGGATTATTACCATATGGAAAGCTTGGAGAGCTTACTAAGGAATCTCCAACTCTATTCCGTAATGATATTAACCGTCACGTATCTCAAATGGTTACAACTAGAGTTGCAACTGTGGCTTCACCATGGCTTGCAGGATACAAGGTTGGAGATACTCATACAATTGCTATGTCACACGGAGAAGGAAAGTTCGTTGTATCTGAGGAAATGGCTCGTGAGCTATTCGCAAACGGACAGGTTGCCTTCCAATATGTTGATGAGGCTGGAGATATTACAGCTCAATCACCAGAAAATCCAAATGGATCAAATTATGCTATCGAGGGTATAATTTCTCCAAATGGACAAATCTTAGGAAAGATGGGACACAGCGAGCGTTTCGAGGATAATCTATTCAAGAATATCTGTGGAAACAAGAATCAAGATCTATTCGCAAATGCTGTAAAGTATTTCAAGAAGGAGATTTAATATGAAAAAGGGTGAATTGCTTTACGAAGGAAAAGCAAAGCAGGTCTATTTAACAGACGATCCAAATGTAATCATTATGCATTACAAGGATGATGCTACTGCTTCAAACGGTGAAAAGCATGCTCTTTTCGAGCATAAGGGTGAGCTTAATCAAAGGATTACTAAGCTAATCTATGATTACCTTATTGAACAGGGAATTCCCACACACTATATAAAGACAATAAGTGATACTGACCAATTATGTAAGAAGGTAAAGATATTTCCACTGGAGGTAATTTGCCGTAATATAATCGCAGGTTCTATGGCTAAAAGGCTTGGTATTATAGAAGGAACAGTTGCTCCTAATACAATATTTGAAATTAGCTATAAGAATGATGCACTTGGTGATCCATTAATAAATGATCACCACGCTGTAGCCCTAGGGCTAGCTACATATGATGAGCTTAGAGCCATCTATGAGCTTACAGCAAAGATTAATCTTAAGCTACAAAAGCTATTTCAAATGATTGGAGTTAAGCTTGTAGATTTTAAGGTTGAGTTTGGTAAAACTGCAGATGGAGAAATCGTCCTAGCTGATGAGATTTCTCCAGACTGCTGTAGATTATGGGATGCTAAAACCAATGATCACCTAGATAAGGATAGATTCCGTCGTGATCTTGGGGATGTTATGGGTGCATATGTTGAAATCTATAACAGATTAAGTGAAGCATTAAAGAAGTAATAACTTATATACATATATATTAGGAGGAAAGAATATATGGGTTCAAAGGCATATGGAAGCTCTGGAGTAGATCTAGAGGCAGGTTATGAAGCAGTAAGAAGATACAAGGCACATGTTAAGAGAACTAACAGACCTGGATGTGTATCTGGAATTGGATCATTCGGAGGAATGTTTGATCTAGCAAGCTTAGGATATAAGGAGCCAATGCTTGTCAGTGGAACTGATGGAGTTGGAACTAAGCTAAAGCTTGCATTTGAAATGGATAAGCACGATACAATTGGTATTGATGCAGTAGCTATGTGTGTTAATGATGTATTAGCACAAGGAGCTGAGCCATTATACTTCCTAGACTATGTAGCTCTAGGACATGCTATTCCTGAAAAGCTTGAAAGAATCGTTGCAGGTGTTGCAGATGGATGTGTACAAGCAGGATGTGCACTAATCGGAGGAGAAACAGCAGAAATGCCTGGTATGTACTCTGATGGTGAGTATGATATCGCTGGATTTGCAGTAGGAGTTGTTGAGAAGAGCAAGCTTATTGATGATTCAAAGGTTGCTGTTGGAGATACTCTAGTTGGTATTGCATCTACAGGAGTTCACTCAAATGGATTTAGTCTTGTAAGAAAGATTATCGCTGATAATAAGATTGACCTACATTCTTATTCAGATGAGCTTGGAGGAGTTGTAGGAGAGGTATTACTTACACCTACAAGAATCTACTGCAAGCAGGTTAAGGATGTAATTGATAATGTTGATGTTCACGGTGTTGCTCACATTACAGGTGGAGGATTCGATGAGAATATTCCTCGTATCCTAACTGATAAGATGGGTCTTGATATCGTTGAGGGTTCTTGGCCAATTCTTCCAGTTTTCAAGTTCCTTGAGAAGTATGGTAAGGTTGATCATAGAGAAATGTTCAATATCTACAACATGGGTATTGGAATGGTAATTGCTGTAGCTAATGAGGATGACGCTAAGAAGGTTATCGATATTTTAGCTAAGCATGGAGATAAGGCATACGTTATCGGTAAGGTAACAGACAATGCTGGTAAGGTAGTAATTCATAAGTAATATGAAGAAGCTAGCGGTTTTTGCTAGTGGTAGTGGAACTAACTATGAGGCCATTGTCACTGCATGTGAAGAAGGAAAAATTGATGCTGAGGTTGTACTTCTTGTCTGTGACAAGGAAGGAGCATATGTGCTAGAGCGTGCTAAAAACCACTCTACACCTACCTTCCTATTTAACGCACGCGACTATAAGAAGAAGGAAGACTTCGAGCAAATTATAGTTTCAAAGCTAGATGCACTTGGTGTAGATCTAGTTTGCCTTGCAGGATATATGCGCTATATTGGCACTACACTTCTTGCAAGCTACGAGGGTAAGATTATTAATATCCACCCAGCCCTACTTCCATCATTTAAGGGTGCACACGGAATTAAGGATGCATTCGAGTATGGAGTTAAGGTATTTGGGGTAACTGTTCACTATGTTGATAGTGGAGTTGATAGTGGTAAGATAATTATGCAACGTGGATTTGAATATTATGGTAATGATGTAGACGAGGTAGAGGCTCATATTCATGAGATCGAGCACGTTTTATACATTGAAGCAATAAACAAGGTTTTAAAAGGAGAATAAATTAATGAAAAGAGCATTAGTTAGCGTTACTGATAAAACTGGTGTTGTTGATTTCTGTAAGGAGCTTTCAAAGCTTGGATATGAAATCATCTCTACTGGTGGAACTAAAAAGGTTTTAGATGAAGCAGGTGTAAAGACTATTGGTATTGAGGATGTTACAGGATTCCCTGAAATCCTTTCTGGAAGAGTTAAGACTCTTCACCCAATGGTACACGGTGGACTTCTTGCAATTCGTGATAACGAGGAGCATGTTAAGGAGGTTAAGGAGCACAATATCGAGTATATCGACCTAGTTTGTGTAAACCTATATGCCTTCAGACAAACAATTGAGCGTGGAGCATCATTTGATGAGGCTATCGAGAACATTGATATCGGAGGACCATCAATGCTTCGTTCTGCAGCAAAGAATCATAAGTTTGTAACTGTTGTTACAGATATTAATGATTATGCTAAGGTTATTGAAGAGATTAAGGCTAATGGAGATACTACATATGAGACTCGTAGAGCACTTGCCGCTAAGGTATTTAGAACAACTGCTCAATATGACTCAATGATTTCTCAATACCTAACTGCACAGTGTGGTATTGAGCATCCAGAAAGCATTACTCTAAACTATAATCTAAAGCAAGAGCTAAGATATGGAGAGAATCCACATCAACAGGCTGCTTTATATGCAGGACCGTATACATCATATTCAATAGTTCATGCTACTCAATTACAGGGTAAGGAGCTATCATATAATAATATTCAAGATGCAAATGCATGTCTTAACCTACTTAAGGAGTTCAGCGAGCCAACTGCAATTGGTCTAAAGCATATGAACCCATGTGGATGTGCTTCAGCAGAAACTATTCTTGAGGCTTGGGATAAGGCATACAATGCTGACTCAGTTTCAATCTATGGTGGAATTGTTGCCTTCAACAGACCAGTTGATAAGGCACTAGCTGCTGATATTAGAGATAAGAAGGTATTCTTAGAGATTATCATGGCTCCAGATTATACTGATGAGGCTATGGAGATTTTAGCATCTAAGAAGAACTGCCGTGTTATGAAGGTTGATATGACATCTCCTTTCAAGGATAAGAAGATGGCACTTACTGTAAATGGTGGTTTATTATATCAAAATATTGATGCAGAGATTTACAACGATGCAGATTTAAAGGTTGTTACAAAGAAGGCTCCAACAGAGGCTGAGATGAAGGACCTTGTATTTGCAATGAAGGTTGTAAAGCATGTTAAGTCTAATGCAATTTTAGTTGCAGCAAACGAGACTACTGCAGGAGTTGGTGCAGGACAAATGAACCGTGTAGGTTCTGCTAAGATTGCACTTGATTGGGCTAAGGAGCACGGAGTTAAGACTATGGTTCTTTCTTCAGATGCATTCTTCCCATTTGATGATACTGTTCGCCTTGCTGCACAGTATGGTGTTACAGCTATTATTCAACCAGGTGGTTCAATCCGTGACGAGGATTCAATCAAGGCTTGTGACGAGCTAGGAATAGCTATGGTTACAACTGGAATGCGTCATTTCAAGCATTAATTTAATTATAAGGAGATATTTATTATGAATATTTTGGTTATCGGAAGCGGTGGAAGAGAGCATGCAATTATTGATGCAATTGCCCGCAGCCCTAAGAACGCAAAAATATATGCAGCACCAGGTAATGCTGGTATTGCACAGCTTGCAGAATGTGTTAATATTAAGGACACTGATGTAGAAGGTGTTGTAGAGTTTGCTAAAAAGAAGGCAATTGACCTTGTTGTAGTAGGACCTGAGGCAGGTCTTGCTGTAGGTATGGTTGATGCCCTTACAGAGGCTGGTATTAAGGCATTTGGACCTACTAAGGCTGCTGCTCAAATCGAAGCTTCAAAGGAATTCGCAAAGGATTTAATGAAGAAGTATAACATCCCTACTGCAGGATATGCAGTATTTGATGATTATGCTAAGGCATTAGAATATGTTAAAAAGGAAGGATGCCCTATCGTTATTAAGTATGACGGACTTGCTGCTGGAAAGGGAGTTGTTATCGCAATGACTCTTGAAGAGGCAGACCAAGCATTAAAGGATATGCTTGTTGACGATAAGTTTGGAGATGCATCTGTCGTTATTGAGGAATTCCTTGATGGACCAGAATTTTCATTTATGTGCTTCTGTGATGGAGAAAGAGTTTATCCAATGGAGATAAGCCAGGATCACAAGAGAGCATATGAGGGTGATAAGGGACCTAATACTGGTGGTATGGGAGCATACTCACCAGTACCAATTATCACAAAAGAGGATTTAGAGTATTCATATAATAACATCATGGTACCTACTGCCAAGGCTATGGTTAAGGAGGGTGTACCATTTAAGGGTGTATTATATGGTGGACTTATGAAGACTAAGAGCGGAGTTAAGGTTATTGAGTTTAATTCACGCTTTGGAGATCCTGAGACTGAGGTTGTATTACCTCGTCTAGAATCAGATATTATTGATATTTTCCTTGATATAGTTGACTCAAAGAAGATTGAGGAGATTAAGTGGAGTAAGGATGTAACTCTAGGAATCGTTTTAGCATCTAAGGGATACCCTCTTGATTATAAGAAGGGATTTAAGATTACAGGACTAGATGGTCTTGATTCTAAGGTATTCCATATGGGTACTAAGATGGAAAATGGAGAGTACTTCACTAATGGAGGAAGAGTATTATTTGTAGTTGCTAAGGGTAAGACTCTTGCAGAAGCAAAAGAGAAGGCTTTAGCAGATACAGAAAAGATTAAATGCGACAACTTGTTCTATAGAAGAGATATCGGACATAGAGCTTTAAATAAATAATAAAGCTTGGAGGGAATAAAATGGCTGAAGTTATAAGCGGACGCGATCTAAGTGCTGCCCTAAAGGCAGATATGAAGGTACAGGTTAAGGAGCTATTCCAAAAGTATGGAAGAGCACCTCATCTTGCAGTTATTATAATTGGAGATAATCCTGGATCTATTTCTTACGTAAAGGGTAAGGAAAAATCATGTAATGAGATTGGAATTAAGAACACTACATTCCATTTGAATGCACGTGTAAGTCAAAAGACTGTTATGAATTTAATAAAGTCCTTAAATGAGGATGAGACTGTTGATGGAATCTTAGTTCAGCTCCCATTACCTAAGAGCTATGACGAGGAAGCTATTATTAATGCTATCGACCCTACTAAGGATGTCGATGGATTCCATCCATCAAATATTGCAAAGCTTTGGACAAAGAAGCCTTGCATGCTACCTTGTACTCCTAAGGGAATCATTGAGATGCTTAAGAGTAAGAATATTGAAATTAAAGGTAAAAGAGTTTGCGTTATGGGAAGATCTAATATCGTAGGACTTCCTATGATGAAGCTTTTTATAGATGAGGATGCAACTGTTACTATGGTGCATTCAAAGACAACTAGACAATGGGAGTTTACAAGAGATGCAGACATCCTAATTGTTGCAATTGGTAAACCAAAGGTTGTTAATGCCCGTTATATTAAGGACGGTGCAGTAGTAATTGATGTTGGTGTAAACCGCGATCCTGAAACAGGAAAGCTATGTGGTGATGTAGACTTTGATGACTGCGAGCCATATGCATCATATATCACAAAGGTGCCAGGAGGAGTAGGACCTATGACTATTTGTGCTTTAATGCAAAATACAATTGAGTCATTCCTTACTCATGTAGGCGATAAAATGGAGGACAGAAAGTAATGATAGAGCGTTATTCAAGACAAATTATGCGTGATATTTGGACTGAAGAGAATAAGTTCAATGCTTATTTAAAGGTTGAAATATTAAATGCTGAGGCTTGGTGCAAGATTTTCCATAACATCCCTGAAGGTGATGTTAAGCTATTATGGGACAATGCCAAGTTTGACATTAATAGAATTAAGGAAATTGAGGCTAAGACTCGTCACGATGTAGTAGCATTTACACGTGCCGTTGGTGAGACACTAGGTGAGGAGAAGAAATGGGTTCACTATGGACTTACTTCAACTGACGTAGTTGATACAGCTAATGGATATTTAATGACACAAGCAAATAAGATTTTACGTGAGGATTTAGTGGCATTCCTTGATGTATTAAAGAAGCAAGCTAATAGATTTAAGCAAACTCCTTGCATCGGACGTACTCACGGAATTCATGCCGATATCACTTCATTTGGATTAAAGTGGGCATTATGGTATGAAGAGATGAAGAGAAATCTTGAAAGATTTGATTATGCTGCAAAGGGTATTGAGGTTGGAAAGCTTTCAGGAGCTGTTGGAAACTTCGCTAATATACCACCTGAGATTCAGGATTATGTATGTGAGCATTTAGGAATTGATAGTGCAAACATCTCTACACAGGTTATTCAACGTGACCGTCATGCATATTAC
>JAILRQ010000035.1 GCA_024698125.1 Acholeplasmatales bacterium | reverse complement strand
TCTTTTTTATTTACATCTATAAAATCTACGTAGTACTACAACTTGTTTAAAGATGTAATCTACTACCTAGAATTTAAAGTTTTTTATATAAGACGCAGAATTTAAAGGTGTACTACGCTACTACTTAGAATTTAATATACTGGAAATCCACCCTCGAGTTTTTTTATAACAATAATCTATTATTTTATGACTAATTAAAAAAGGTATTGTTAATAAAAATAAAACGATATAAAATGTCATCTGTATTTATTTTTTATGGAGAGCTTTATGACAACAGCCTTAATTATCGCAAATATCCTTTCCTTTATAGGAAACACGTTATTTACACTATCAACAATAATAAAATCAAAAAGAAGAATATTATTATTCCAATCAGCTAACCATATAATATCAGGTGTTTCTGAATATATGACAGAAGCCTATACTGGACTTGTCCAGGAGGCTTCATGTCTATTAAGAAATACTATATTTCTATTTTTAAAAACTGAAAGTACAAGGCTAAAGCTTATAATAACAGTTATTATAACTATAATAGCCGCAGCCTTAGGAGTATTATTTAATATTTTATTAAGTGATGGAGTATGGTATGGATATCTTCCTGTAATTGGATCTCTATTATATTCAACAGGAGTAATACTAGCCTTTGTATTACCTATAAGCGCCTTAAAGGCAGAGGTAGTATTAAAGATATTTTTAATGATAAATGCTATTGCATGGGGAATGTATGGAATAATAGTTAAGCTATACCCTATCTTTATCTTTAATATGCTTAATATAATACTATGTAGTATTGCGATTGTAAGAGCCTTTATCCTAATGAAAAAGGAATCAAGCAAAGTATTAGAATAGTATTATACCCCTCCTATTTTTAATTATCGCATGTATATGCTATAATTAAATTAGTTTTGGGAGGGCTATATGGAAGGATTAAATTATAAAAGATTACCATATCATCAATACTTTGTAGACACAACAAATGATCTTAACAATAAAAATACTAAGAGATTTGAGATGAAGTATAATGAGGTATTGTATGATTGGAAGGGTGTAAGAACTCACGCTAATTATGAAATTAATTATGATGAGGAAAGAAATGTAGTACAGGTGCATTTTCAAGGAACAAATGATTTACCTGATTGGTTTACAAACTTTATTTTTATACCAAAATACTACGATTCATTTAAATGGAATAATAAGAGGATAACACTAAAGGTACATAAGTCATGGGCTGCTATGTATAAGGTTATGAAGCATTTTATAAGAGATGGTGTAAAGAATCTTTTAAATCTTCATAAGGATGCAGAGGTAGAGGTTATAGGCTGGTCACTTGGATCTGCAATGGCTCAGCTATGTGTTCAAGACCTAAACTATAATTTAGGTATTAAAACACATCTATTTACATATGGTTCAGTAAACCTTTTTAAAACTAACCTATTTAATAGAAGAAAAACAAGGAAGTACCTTAGAAGCTGCTGCTATGACTACCATCTATTCTGTAATAGAAACGATATAGTAACATATGTAGTACCTAGATTATTTGGCTTTATTAAAATTAATAGAACTAACGTTTTAGGAAGATTTAGATTCTTTAGCCTATTTAGGCCTCTAAAATATCATATGCATTATGATGAAGAGGATTTATATAGAAAAATAAATAAAAAGGAAAGTAGGTACTAATATGATATTAGATATGCTTCTTATAAAGGACTATGAAATAAAAAGAGAATCATTTATAAATCTATATTTTTCATATGATAACATATCCTTTGTAGGATATAGTGATAATATAGCTATATTAAAGAAGTATGATAGCTATAAAATCTTAAAGGAAAGAGACACAAAGATTGGTGAATATCATCATGAATATAAATACATAGTTAATGTATATGATAATACCTACTTTATAAGAGTGTTATCAAATGAGGATGGATTGATATATGATATCCTGATCTATACTGTTTCAAGCATAAATGAAATAATAAAAATATTCTTCCCAGAAATATATGAGCTACCAAAAGAGATAAAAGCCTTAAATAAGCCTGTTTTAAAGGTAGATAGTAATGTTAATTTGATTTATGAAGAAAAAGCCTTCACTGCCTATCTAGGCTATGAGGATTGGGATTATAAGAATAAGTGCTTAAATCACCTAGACTATAGTGCTATAGATAAGGGCTTTATTAATAATTTTAAAAATAAAGGCTTTAGTGGAGTATATAGCTTTAAAAGAAATGATGATAAAATAGCTAACCTATACCTTAATATAGGCTATGTAGATGGACTATATATAATAAATGAAATTATAGATAAAACAAATAATTAAATTTAGGTATAGTCATTTTAAACTTATATGGTATAATAACTCTTGAAATTGGAGGGCGCTACATGGTAAGATACGCAACTTTAGATGATTTAAGTGATATATTAGAAATGCTTAAGCTATGTAAAGAGGATATGAAGCAAAGAGGGCTTCATATTTGGGACGATAGCTATCCTACAGCAGATTTAATTAAAGAGGATATAAAATCTGGTAATAGTGTAGTATATGAAGAGGATAATCATGTATTAGCGTTTTTAGTATACTATCCAAATGTAGTAGATCATAACGAGGAGCTATATCACGACCACAAGAACCCAGTATTAATCCAAAGAGTAATGTCACACCCAATGCATAGAAGAAAGGGTCATGCAGAGGCTATATTAAGATTTGTAGAAACCCTAGGATATTCATCTATACGTCTACTTACAAGAGATGTTAACACATACTCTGTAAACCTATATATGAAGCTTGGATATAATGTTATTACAACTGCTATAAATGGAACTGATACTATGCAGTTTTGTGAGAAGGTATTATAAGCTAGAGATATTTTTCTCTAGCTTTTTTTAATATTTAAAATATGTGCTATAATTAAATCAATTAGGGGAGAGATTTATATGACTGCACTATATACTAAGCAAATGAGAAAAACACATACAATTCTATTACCTGAAATGATGGAATATCATTTTGATTTAATAGCTGCAGCCTTTAAAAACTGTGGATATAGGATGGAGGTATTAGATTATAAGAATCCTGATATTAAAGAAACAGGGCTCCTATACTGTAATAATGATATGTGCCTCCCCTGTATATTAATAACAGGTCAGCTTATATCAGCTCTAAAGCATGGCATATATGACCCTAAAACCACAGCATTCCTAATTCCACAGGCTGGAGGAGCCTGTAGAGCCCCAAACTATTATTATGTTATTAAAAAGGCCTTAGATAAGGCGGGATTTAGTGAGGTACCTGTAATAAGCCTAAATCTTTCGGGAAAGGAGAAGCATAAGGGCTTTAAGCTAAGCCTAAGGCTTGGCTTCTCACTTATTGCAGGAGCCCTTTATGCTGATCTCCTTCAAGCCCTATATTTAAATATAAGAGCCAAGGAAGAAACAGCTGGTGAAACACAAGCTTTATATAATAAATGGAATCAAAGGCTTTCAGATGATATCAAAAATAATAGAAATATAAAGGCCAGAAAAATTAAAAGAATAGTAAAAGAGATAATAGATGATTTCTCTAAAATAAAGCTTAAGGAAATAGATGATAATAGAATAGGTATTGTAGGAGAGATATACATTAAATCCTGCAAGCTTGGAAATAATGGCCTTGAGGATTATTTAAAGAAGTATAATGCTAACTACTTTATGTCAGGATTTACTACATATTGCCTATACGTTGCAGATACATCAGTCGCAGGCTTTATAGATACTCACCATTTAAAGCTATTCTCCTTTGTAAGAGGCATTATAATGCACTACCTTAATAAGAAGCAGGCGCTTATATCAAAGCCTTTAAAAAAGGCTGGATATCTATTCTTTAGCTATAAGGAGCTTAAGAATAGAAAGGATCAGGTATTAGACTTTAATACCTCAACTGCAGATGGATGGCTAGTATCTGCTGAAATGATGGGGCTTATAGAGAAGGGATATAAGAAGATACTTATAGCCCTACCCTTTGGGTGTATGGTATCTCATGTATGCAGTAAGGGAATTATAAGAAGGATGAATGAGAAGTATAAGGATTGTATGATATATCCTATAGAATATGATTCATCTATGGCACCAATAGTTGCGGAAAACAGAATATTATTAGTATTACAATCATAGCTTGAGGCATAGCACCTCAAGCTATTTTTTTATGAAAATGATATGAAAGAAACATTCGATATTATGAAAACAGGATGAAAACGACAACACATTATCGAATATTTCATTTACATTCACTTTCATTATTGAAATGAAAACGTTTTCGTGATAGACTTCCTTTGTATAGCGAAATAGTATTATTTTTTATTAAGAAAAAAGATTGTAAGGAGGAAATAATGAAAAAATTAATACTAAGTATTTCGTCTTTGATTATGATGGTTATTTTTTTAGTTTGTTTTTCAAATAATGTGGATGCTTCATCATCTACATCATGGAATTTCAAAGACTCAAGCTTTAAAAGTTTAGGGACTATTTCGTCAACAACAACAATTGATGATTTAACATTAAACGCTACATCCTCTAAGACTATGAGTGTTAAGGCCAATAGTGTTACAGTAGACAGTACATCTTATACATACTGTCTTGCACTAGGGGGTTCTGGTTGTACATCTTATAGATCTATTCAGGTTCCTGTTGAGGGAGAATCAACTATTAAGGTAATTTTGGATGCAGCCGCATCTAGAACACTTGTGGTAGCAGACTCTAATGGAAGTCAGCTATCAACTATTTCAGCTTCTACAACAGCTGCACAAGGAACTTATTCATATAGTGGAAGTAGTGGTTACATTTATTTATATTCATCTAATAGTAATATAAATATATATAAGATTCAGGTAGATTTTACTGGAGATAGTAGCTCATCTTCATCATCATCTAGTTCATCTTCAAGCAGTAGTTCATCATCTTCAAGCTCATCAAGCACTACATCAACTTCATGGAACTTCAAGAATAGTGATTTCAAGTCACTTGGAACTATTACTTCAACTACAACAGTTGATGATTTAACAATGAATGCTACATCTTCTAAGTATATGGTAGTAAAGGCTAACAGTGTAACTGTAAGCGATACTGAATATACTTATTGCTTATCTCTAAGAGGGGCAGGTTCAACATCTTATAGATCAGTAAAGATTCCAGTAAATGGAGCTTCAACACTAAAGGTAGTTGTTGATGCTGAATCTTCAAGAACACTTGCGATAGCTGACGAGGATGGAACAAGACTTGGATCAATCTCTGTATCTGCAACTGCAGCCTTAGCTACATATTCATATTCAGGAAGCGGAAGCTACCTTTATATCTATTCAACAAGCTGCAATATCAATGTATATAAGATTCAGGTAGATTCAACAGGATCATCTTCATCTTCATCAAGCTCATCAAGTTCATCTTCAAGCAGTAGCTCATCTTCATCTAGCGGAACAACTGTTACATCATATTCTGCATTAGTTTCAGCAATTTCATCTGCTGAAAGTGCAGGAGGAGGAACAGTATATGTTAGTGGAACAACTATTGCTTGCTCTGGACAAATCGCTTTATCTCAGTCTTCAGCAAATGTTGTTATTGAGGGAATTAAAAATAGCGATGGAAGCTATCCAGTATTAGAGTTCTATTCATTCCTAGAGGATTATATTGGTACATCAACATCTGACTCAGCAGTAGGAATTAGAATTACTGGAAGCTATTATACAGTAAAGAATTTAATTATCCAGCATGCTCCTGATAATGGTATTCAAATTAAGGGAAGTAGCGCATGCTACAACACAGTATCTAACTGTATTGTAAGATACAATAATGATGCAGGTCTTCAGGTAACTAATGATGCCGCATACAATACTATTAAGTATGTATCTTCATATAGAAACTGTGATATATACACATTAGGAGGAAATGCTGATGGATTCGCACCAAAGCTTGGTGCTGGAGCTGGTAATACATTCACATATTGCTATGCATGGGACAACTCAGATGATGGTTGGGACTCATATGATAAGAGTGGAGATTTAACTCCAGATATTACATATATAAATTGTGCTTGCTGGCATAATGGAGATTCAACTACATTCACTGGTGAGTGGGACTTTAATGAAGGAAATGACCTTGATACAAATATGCTTCTTGTAAAGCTTATTTGTGCAAAGTCTTCATCATTTGCTTCAAACTATGCAGCAGGAACATTATCACTTCCAACATCATCATTTATTTCAACTTCAAGTGGAACATTATCTATTTCAAGCTGGAAGTCTAATTATGATGGAAATCCTAATGGATTTAAGTTTGGTTCTGCATACTCATCATCTTCATGTGTAAGAACAGTAAAGAACTGTGTATGCTGGGATCATGATTCAAAGGGATTCGATAATAACAATTCAAGCTGTACTGCATCATTTACAAATTGTATGGCATTCGATAATGGATATAATTATTATATTTCACCATTTACTATCACTTCATGGAGTGGAGTATATGGATTTGATGGATCAAATTCAAATAAGCTTCCATCAGGATATTCAGTAACTACACCATCATCATCAAGTCAATCAACAATTAGATCAACATGTAAGAGTACAGCTGCTTCAATCATTTCAAATTGTGCTAACGACATAATTCCTGGAGCAGTTACATTCGACATTTTCTAATTTAATAAATAAAGAGGCACATCCCCAATTTCGCTATACTGTGCCTCTTTTCTTTTTAAGCAAATTAATTGTAGAAATATTTAATTCATTTATAATATATCTAAAAGAAGGAGATATTATTATGACAATCGCAATTCGTTACTTTACTCAAACAGGAAACACTAAAAAAATGGCAGATGCAATAGCAGAGCATTTAGGAATTTTGGCTAAGCCTGTAACAGATGATTTAGATGCTAAGGCTGATATCCTATTCATTTGTAATAGCGTATATTATATAGGAATTCATAAAAGCGTTAAGGAGTTTATCGCAAGAAATAAGGCTAATATTGGAACATTAGTAAATGTATCAAGTGCTGCACTTATTGAATCATCATATAAGAAGATGAAGAAGATAGCTAAGGCAAACGCAGTAAACCTCTTAGAGATGGAATATCATTGTAAGGGAAGCTTTAAATCTATTCATAAGGGACATCCTAATGATGAGGATTTAAAGAATCTTATAGCATTCGTTGATGAGGTTTTAAAGGAGTATAAGTAATAAAGATTAAATGGCACCAAAGGGTGTCATTTTTTTGTATTTAATTCTACAACGCCACCATATTATACAATAAGTATAATTATTTTTAATTTCCTCTTTAAAAATGAATAAAAATAATACATAATTAAAGTATATATTGATTTCTTTTTGAGAGGAGAGGAGATCTAATGGAAGCGATAAAAAAATTTAAGGATTCAGTTTTAAGCCTTTTTGGCTTTAAAAGTAATTCAAAGTATGTAAGAAACTATCTTAATGAGGCTAATGTTAGAAGTAGTATTTATATGGCCGCAATAATTATAGTATTAGAAATCTGGATGATTATAAGGCAATTCCAAAGGTATATTATAGTTTTCTTATCATATGATGAAACAAAGTATGCGGCATTTCATGAAGCAGGATATACTAAGGCAGAGTTCTTTGAATATTATTATGATAAATGGGGATATTCAGGACATTTAAGCTATATTTTTAATTCGATATCATTTTATCTAATATTCATACTAGCTGCAGTTGCGGTATTAATATATGCTATATCATATTTTAAAAACACAGCCTACCATAGGAATAAGAAATATACTATAGCAAATATTATCATATCATCTATATGTATTTTGTGGATATTTATGCTAATACCACAAAAAATACCAACAGATAATATTGGTAAGTGGACTACTATTTTAATGTATGTTTCATTAATGGTTTTAGGAGCTACAATATTGCTTAATACCATTTATACAAGTATAAGAATTAAAGCTAGAAATATATTATCTATAGTTGTAATATCATCATTTGCTTGCTTGTGCCTTTTATTTGGAATAAAGATAGGATATTCAGATTTTGCACATACAACTGAAAATATGGAAAAGTATTACATGATAACATGCTTCCTTACAATGGTAATCTTTGTATCATGCCTACTTATCTTTAAGCCATATATCTCAATTCTTATGAACACAACAATCTTTGTTGTGTTTGCGATGATGCTAGATTCATTTGAAGGAAGAGAGTTCCTTGATGGAGATAGAGTAAACTACATTACATTTTTAGTATCACTTACAATGATTACAATATCCATTTATCAGCAGCGTGTAAGCGAAGCCTCAAAGGATAGGAATCTTGAGTTTATCGCTTCATTTGATGAGCTAACAGATATCTATAACTTCCAGCATTTCTGCAAGGAAATTATAGAAAAGCAAACAGCTCATGCTGAATCAATTAAGGGATGGATATATTTATTCTTTAACATAGAAAACTTCAAGGCCTATAATGATAAGAGAACATTTGAGGCAGGAGATGAGCTATTATTATACTTTGGACATGATATAAGAGATGAGTTTTTAGATGGTATAACAGCTCGTCAGGGAGATGACCATTTTGTGGTATTTGCGCCAAATGATGATATAGAGGAAAGACTAGATGTCTTAAGCAAAAGGCTTAAGAATCTAGATCCTGAGCTTAAGCTAGAGCTTAAGGTTGGAAGCTATATTCCAACACTATATGAAAAGCCTAATAGAGCAGTAGATAAGGCTAGATATGCCTGTGGAAGCTGTAAGAATCGTTATGATAAGCATTATGCTACATATGATGATGCTATGGATAGCTTCTTCCATAAGAAGCAGTATATTATTAATAACCTAGATAGGGCTATAGAGGAAGGATGGATTATTCCATACTACCAGCCTGTTGTATGGAGTAATAATAAAAAGCTTTGTGGATGTGAAGCCTTAGCTAGATGGAAGGATCCAGACTATGGATTATTATCTCCAAAGGATTTCATTCCGATATTAGAGGAATGTAGGCTTATTCAAAAGCTTGATGTATGTATATGGGAAAGTGTATGTAAGACATTAAGATCATTACTTGATAGTGGAGAAAGAATTGTTCCCGTATCTCTTAATTTTTCAAGAATTGATTTTGAGCTTATGGATGTACCAGAGATAGTAGAAGGACTTATTACAAAATATAAGCTTGATAAGAGGTATATTCATATTGAGGTAACAGAGAGTGCCTTAAGTGATTCTCAATCAAAGCTTGAAGTAGCTCTTATAAAGCTTAAATCACTAGGCTACGCTATTTGGCTTGATGATTTTGGTTCAGGATATTCATCTCTTAATGTATTAAAGGATTATGAGTTTGATGTTGTAAAGCTTGATATGAAGTTCTTAACAAACTTTGATGATAATAAAAAATCAAGAAGCATTCTTGAAAGTATAATAGACCTATCATCACGTATTGGAATGAATACCTTAACTGAAGGTGTTGAAACAAATAGCCAGGCTGACTTCTTAAATGATGTAGGCTGTGGAAGGCTTCAGGGATATTTATATGGAAGACCTATAACAAGAGAAGAGCTACTAGATGGAATTCATAGTGGTAAATATGTAATAGGAGATATATTAGAATAAAGGTAAAGGGCCTTGGTGTGGAACCAAGACCCTTTTTCTTAATTGTTTTCCTTTAGCTCAAGCTCTGTATCATACCTAAACATAACATCCTTAATTCTTGAATAAATAAGGCATGAAAGTATGACAGAAGCCATATCCTTAATGATGAATGGAGTAACTCCAACGGATAGGATATAGAAAATATTCTTATCTAAATCCATGTAGTAATTCATAATAAAATACATGTATATTGCACCACATAAATATATTATAAAAAGTCCAATCATTGAATAGATATATTTAATATATCTATTTGATTTAGGTGTAACTCGTGATGTTAAAATAGACTGAGCTAAGAAGCCTATTATAAAGCCAAATGATGGCTTTAAAACATATGCGAATCCACCTCCACCTGAAAATACTGGTAAACCAAGAAGTCCTAGTATTATGTATGTTATAAATACTAGAAGTGAATACCTTGTATTTAATACAAGTGATAATAAAATAACAATAAATGTTTGTAGAGTTAATGATATAACTCCTAGTGGGATTGTTATTTTTGAGCAAATAATAAGAAGGGCTAGCATAATGGCTGATATGCATAAATTATGAATCTTTTTCATATTATCTCCTTACTGTGCCGCCTTAATTTAACAACAAATTACTTGAAAAATCAACATTAAAATTGACATAATTCGTTCTTAAATTTATAATAAATTTAAGGGATTTTAAGGAGTGTGGTATTATGCCTAGCAAGTATAACAACTTTAAAGTTTTAATTACAAAAATAACAAGAGGTATTCATAAGGTAGAAGAGGCAGAGATGCAGCAAATCAATCTTAAGAGTCAGCATATATCATGTCTTTATTATCTATCTTTAGGTAAATCACTAAGAGCTAAGGATATAGTAGATGAATATCTAGAGGATAAGGGACAGGTATCAAGATCACTTGACTATCTTGAAACTAATGGATATATACTATGTGATTCAAATGCCCCTAAAAGATATAATGCCTACTATAGCTTAACAGAAAAGGGAAAGAAGATTGCATCCTATGTTGGTAAAAAGATTGATGAGATAGTACAAAAGGTTGCAGGATTCTTATCTGATGATGAGCGTAAGGTAATGTATAAGTGCATGAACAAAATTAGCACTAATTTAGACGATATAATTTAACATTTTTAGGTAACCAGCTATAAGCTGGTTATTTTTTTGTAAAGTTAACTTGACATTTAAAAAGGGTGCTTGTATAATTAACTTGTTGACAAATCAACAAAGCGTTTGTCACGGAAATTGCATAATGGCCATATGCAATTTAGTTATTAATTTTTGAAATGAGGAAAATAAAATGTTAGAAAGAATTACAAATATATTAGTTGAGACTGCAAACGTAGATGCAGATAAGGTTAAGCCAGAGGCTACTTTAAAGGAGGATCTTGGAATTGATTCTCTAGATTCAGTTGAAATCGTACTTGAGCTTGAGACTGAGTTCGATATCAAGATTGAGGACGAAGAGCTTCAAGGTCTTAAGACTGTTAATGATATTATCACATTAATCGAAAGAAAGACTAAGTAATTAAGCTCAAATCTTTGTAAGGTGAACTTATGATAGAGGATATTGAGCGTATAATAAAAATCTTTGAGGGTGCAAAGATTACAAAGCTTGATCTTGAGGTAAATGATATCAAGATTAAGCTTGAGAAGGAACCAGCAGAAGCAAATATTATTTATAAAGAAAAGGCTGATTTATCAAAGGATAATGATGAGATGGTTGAAAACAATAATACATTTATAAAATCACCTGTTGTTGGTACATTCTATGCCGCTAAGAGTGAAAAGGCTGATCCTTTTGTAGTAGTGGGACAAAAGGTTAAGAAGGGCGATACTTTATGTATTGTAGAGGCTATGAAGGTATTAAATGAGGTTACATCTGATAGAGATGGTGTTATTGTTAATATCCTTGCCAAAAACGAGGATTTAGTAATGTTTGATCAAAGCTTATTTGAAATAGGTGATCTAGATGATTAGAAAAATACTTATTGCCAATCGTGGTGAGATTGCAGTAAGAGTTATAAGAGCCTGCAAGGAAATGGGTATTAAAACCGTTGCTGTTTATTCAACAGCTGATAAGGAAGCCTTGCATGTAGAGCTTGCGGATGAAAGTGTATGTATTGGTGGTCCCCGTGCCAGGGATAGCTACTTAAATATGTCTAATATCATATCTGCCGCAACTCTTACAGGCTGTGATGCAATTCATCCAGGCTTTGGCTTCTTATCAGAGAATTCTAAGTTTGCTCGCCTTGTTAAGAAATGTGGTCTTGAGTTTATTGGACCAAGCCCTGATGTTATTGATAAGATGGGTAACAAGAGTGAAGCAAGAAAGATTATGATTAAGGCTAAGGTTCCTGTTGTACCTGGAAGTAAGGGTGTTGTTAGTAGCGTAGAGGAAGGATTAAAGATTGCGGACTCTATAGGATACCCTGTCCTTATCAAGGCCTCTAATGGAGGTGGAGGTAAGGGTATGAGAATCGCAGATTCTCATGACACCTTTAGTGATGCCTTCTACACTGCTAAGGCAGAGGCTAAGGCTAACTTTGGTGATGATGATGTTTATGTGGAAAAGGTTATTGTTAATCCAAAGCATGTAGAGGTACAAATTGTTGGAGACAAGCATGGTAATGTTTGTCATCTGTTTGAGCGTGACTGCTCAATACAGCGTAGAAGACAGAAAATGATGGAGGAGGCACCTTGCTTTATATTAAGTGAGAAGTGCAAGAAGTCATTATATGAGGATGCATTAAAGGCATCTCGTGCTGTAAAGTATGACAGTGTTGGTACAATTGAATTCCTTGTGGATAAGGATGAGAATTATTATTTCATCGAGATGAACACAAGAATTCAGGTTGAGCATCCAATCTCTGAAATTATATCTGGAGTAGATATTGTAAAAACTCAAATTAGAATAGCTATGGGATTAAAGCTACAGTTTAGCCAAGAGGATCTTCATGTTAATGGATATGCCTTGGAATGTAGAATTAATGCTGAGGATATTAAGCATGATTTTGCACCATGTCCTGGTAAGATAGAGTTTATGCATCTACCTGGAGGAAATGGTATAAGAATTGATAGCGCCTGCTATAGTGGATATGAGATTTCACCATATTATGACTCTATGATATTAAAGATCATATGCTATGCACCTACACGCCTTGAGGTTATAAGAAAAATGCGTAGAGCATTAGAGGAGCTTATAATTGATGGAGTTAATACTAACACAGATTACTTATATTGGATTCTTCATAGTCCAGCATTTATAGGAGGTTCCTATAATACAGGATTTATTGAGAAGTTCCAAAAGGAGATAAACGATGGCGCAAGACAGCTTTATAGAGAAGAAGAATAAATTAAGAGCCTTTAAGGAGGAAATCATTGAACGTAACCTTATCACTGATAAGGAATACTTCAATGTAGTAGACATTCCAGATGATATATTTTATCAATGTGAGGAATGTGGAAACTCTATCCTTACAGAGGAGCTTAAGAGTAATTTATTTGTATGTCCATATTGTGGACATCATCATAAGCTAAAGGCTAAGAATAGAATTAAGCAAATATGTGATAGCTTTTATGAGCTGGATTCCGAAATGGAAACATCAAATCTTTCGTTTGAGGGATATGAGGAAAAGCTTAAGAGCTATCAGGATAAAACACATATGAAGGATGCAGTTATCACAGGAGAGTGTGATATATACGACATTAGATGTGCAATAGGTGTTATGGATTCCTACTTTATGATGGGTTCAATGGGAAGTGTTGTTGGTGAAAAGCTAACACGTCTTATTGAATATGCCACAAAGAATCTATTACCTCTAATTATATTTTCAACAAGTGGTGGAGCGAGAATGCAGGAGGGAATTATTTCTTTAATGCAGATGACTAAAACCTCTAGTGCAATTGCAAAATATAAGGAAGCAGGTGGACTATTCATATCTGTACTTACAAATCCTACAACAGGAGGAGTAAGTGCATCATTCGCATCCCTTGGTGATATTACAATTGCAGAGCCTGATGCACTTATCGGCTTTGCAGGAAGAAGAGTTATCGAAAATACAATCAAGGAAAGCCTTCCACCTGATTTCCAAAAATCAGAGTTTTTATTAAATCATGGCTTTCTTGATATGATTGTAGAAAGGAAGAGCTTAAAGGATACACTATATAAGATCCTTAAGCTACATAATTTCTAATGGAAGCTACAACATTAACTGCTTGGGATAGAGTATGTATCGCAAGAGATTCTAAAAGACCAAAGGCTATTGATTATATAAATGCCCTATTTGATGACTTCATAGAGCTTTGTGGAGATTATCTATTTGGTGAGGATAAGTCAATAATTGGAGGTATTGCCTCATATAACGGAGTGCCTGTAACAGTAATTGCTCAAGCAAAGGGTAAGAGCGTTGAGGAGAATGTTAAAAGAAACTTCGGTTCAACAAATCCTGAAGGATTCCGTAAGGCAGTAAGACTTGCGAAGCAGGCAGAAAGATTTAATAGACCAATTATTACAATAGTTGATACATCAGGAGCATATCCTGGACGTGGAGCTGAGGAAAGAGGACAGTCAAGAGCTATCGCTGATAGCATTATGACATTTTCAAACCTTAATGTTCCAGTATTTTCTATCGTTATTGGAGAGGGTGGTTCAGGTGGAGCCTTAGCTCTATCTGTAGCTAATAAGATTATAATGCTTGAAAATGCAGTATATTCAATACTTTCTCCAGAGGGATTTGCCTCAATTCTTTTTAAGGATATATCAAGAACTAAGGAGGCTGCAGAGAAAATGAAGCTTACATCATCTGACCTTTATAAGGCAGGGGTAGTAGACTATATTATTTCTGAGCCAGATGGTGGAGCACAGCATGATTTTGATTTAGTAATAAAGCAGCTTAACCTAGTCCTTACAGATCTAATTGATACATACCTAAAGAAGGATAAGGAATTTATAAAATACGATAGATATCAGAAATTTAGAAAAATAGGTACTATAAATGAATGATATGAAAATAATAGGCTTTGGGCATTATGTCCCAAAGACTATCAAATATAATGATGATTTTAAGACAATAGTTGAAACATCAGATGAATGGATCAAATCACGTACTGGTATATCAAAAAGACATCTTACAGATGATGAGAACACATCAGATATTGCCTCAAAGGCAGCCCTTATGGCAATGGAGGATGCAGGTGTTAGTGCAGATGATATTGACCTAGTAGTTTGCGCAACTATCACACCAGATAGCTTTACACCATCTACAGCATCAAAGATTTTAAAGCTTTTAGGTATTAAAAGGGCTATGGCCTTTGATATTAGTGCCGCTTGTAGCGGTTTTATTTATGCCATGAATACGGCATCAGCTATCCTAACTGCTAATAATTTAAGACGTGCTATAGTAATTGGTGCAGAGACACTATCAAAGATTGTGGATTATACTGATAGATCTACATGTGTTTTATTTGGAGATGGTGCTGGTGCAGTAGTCATTGAGGCTACAGAGAACAAATCTGTTTTCTACTGTATGTCTAAAACAGATGAAGAAAATATTTTATACGCAAATGCCTTAAAGCCACAGGGTGTATTTAAGGGTGGCTTAATTGATGACTATCATTTAAAAATGAATGGTCAAAAGGTATTTAAGTTTGCGATTGAGGCAGTAAATGATGCGATTAATAGTGCACTAAATACTGCAGGGCTTACTATTAATGATATTGATTTAATAATCCCACATCAGGCAAACGAAAGAATAATTGCGGCAGTATGTAGGCACTGGAATCTAGACTTTAATAGATTTTATTTAAATATTAGTGAGTATGGTAACACATCAGCCGCAAGTATTGCGATTGCGCTAAGCGAAGCGCATCATAAAAAAGTTATAGGAAAGGGCAATAGGGTTATGCTTGTAGGGTTTGGCGCAGGTCTTACTTGGGCAAGCATGATTATAGAGCTATAGGTATTAGATAATGCTATTAAATGAGCTATTAAATATTAAGTATCCAATAATTGGAGGAGCAATGGCTAATATTGGTACTGCAGAGTTTGCCTCTGCTGTATCTAATGCAGGTGGACTTGGAATTATCGCAACTGGAGGTTGGGATAGTGTAAGAGTAAGAGATGAAATTAGAAAGTGTAAGACCCTTACAGATAAGCCATTTGGAGTAAATATTATGCTTATGAATCCTCATGCAGAGGAAATTGTTAATGTTATTTGCGAGGAGAAGGTAGCTGTAGTTACTACAGGTGCTGGAAATCCAGGAGTATATGTACCAAGGCTTAAGGAAAGTGGATGTAAGATTTTCCCAGTAATCGCAAACGTTGCGCTTGCAAGACGTCTTGAAAGATATGGAGTAGATGGATTTATCGCAGAGGGTACAGAATCAGGAGGACATGTAGGAGAGGCTACAACTATGGCTTTAGTACCACAGGTAGTAAAGGCTGTTAGTGTTCCTGTTATAGCTGCAGGAGGAATTGCCTCTGGAGCACAGCTAAACGCAGCCCTAGCTCTTGGAGCTATTGGTGTACAGGTTGGTACATGCCTACTTGTATCAGAGGAGTGCCCAATTCATATAAATTATAAGAATGCTGTATTAAAGGCTAAGGACAGTGATACTGTTGTTACAGGTAGATCTGTTGGAGCTCCTGTAAGAATCTTAAAGAATAAGATGAGTAAGGAGTATATTGCCCTAGAGCATAAGGGTGCAGGCCTTGAGGAGCTTGAGCATTTAACTCTTGGAGGTCTTAGAAGAGCAGTACTTGATGGAGATACTGAGACTGGTTCAGTTATGATGGGTCAGGTTGCAGGTCTTTGTAGTGAAATCAAGCCTATAAGAGAAATATTTGAGTCTATGGTAACAGAGGCTAAGGCTTTAAAGGAGGAATTAATCCAAAAGATTAATTTACTATAATATGAAGATTGGATTTTTATTTGCAGGACAAGGTAGTCAAGCTGTAGGAATGGGTAAGGATATCTATTCCCTAGATTATGTTAAGGATATCTATGATAGATATAGTGATTTAAGAGATTTATCATTTGAAGGACCAGAGGATATGCTTAACCAAACAAAGTATGCACAGCCTGCTATGCTTTTAACATCATATTTATTCGCAACAATTTTAAAGAAGAATGGTATAGAGCCAGAATATGTTGCAGGACTTTCACTTGGTGAATATAGTGCACTTGCATTCGCAAATGCCTTTAGCCTAGATGACGCTATTTCTATTGTAAGAAAAAGAGGAGATATAATGCAAAATGCATTACCTCTTAATACATCAGGAATGACTGCAGTATTAGGCCTTGATGCTAAAATTATTGAGGATACTATTAAGGATATTCCTGGTGTTTGTGAAATCGCAAACTACAACTGTCCAGGACAGATTGTTGTAACAGGTGACCTAAAGGCACTAGATTTAGCAGAGCCAAAGCTTCTAGAGGCTGGTGCTAAGAGATGTATTAGGCTTAACGTAAGTGGAGCCTTCCATTCATCACTTTTAGAGGGAGCCTCTAAGGAATTAAGATTAGAGCTTAACAAGCATAATCATAATACTCCAGATTATAAGGTTATTTATAACCTTTATGGTAGCGAGTCAGATAATGATTTATATGATATTTTAGAGGGTCAAATTAAAAATGGAGTTAGATTTGAACAAACCATTCGTTATATGCTAGATAAGGGTGTTGATACCTTTATTGAGATTGGACCTGGTAAGGCTTTATCTGGATTTGTTAAAAAGACAAATAGAGATGTAAAGGTATATAGTGCATATGATATGGAATCTATAGAAAAGATTATAGGAGAATTAAGATGAAGGTTGCGATTGTAACAGGTGCTACAAGAGGTATCGGTATGCAAATTGCTATTGATTTAGCAAAGGCTGGATACAACGTAGTAATTAATTATAATTCAAATACAGAGAAGGCTATGGAGGTTAAGAAGATGTGCGATGAATATAATGAATCCATTATATTTAGAGCAGATGTTTCAAAGCCTGATGATGCCAAGATTTTAGTAGATGAGGTTATTACAAGATTTGGTCAAATTGACCTTCTTGTAAATAACGCAGGTATTACTAAGGATCAGCTAATTCTTAGAATGAGCGAGGATGACTTCAATGATGTAATTGATGTAAATCTAGGGGGTACATTTAATATGTGTAAGAATGTATCAAAGCACATGGCTAAGAAGAGAAGTGGAGTAATTATTAATATGGCATCAGTTATTGGTGAGATTGGAAATATCGGTCAAGCAAACTATGCTGCTTCTAAGGGTGGAGTAATTGCTTTAACAAAGAGCCTTGCTAAGGAGCTTGCATTAAGAGGTGTTAGAGTTAATGCTGTAGCTCCTGGCTATATTGATACTGATATGACTAAGGTATTAGCTGATAATATTAAGGAGGAGATCATTAAGCAAATCCCTCTTAAAAGAATTGGTACACCAAAGGATGTTAGTAATTTAGTATTATTCCTATCATCTGATAATGCTTCATATATTACAGGACAGGTTGTTAATGTTTGTGGAGGTATGGTTATATGAGAAGAGTAGTTATTACAGGAGTTGGAGCCATAACTCCAATTGGAAATAGTGTTTCTGAAATGTGGGATGGAATCAAGGCTAATAGATGTGGAATTGATTTCATTAAAAGATTTGATACAACTGACTTCAAGGTAAAGCTTGCAGGAGAGGTTAAGGATATTGATTTTACTAAATACTTTGATCCTAAAACTATAAAGAACAATGATAGATTTAATCTATTTGCCCGCATTGCAGCACGTGAGGCTGCAGAGATGGCAAAATTAGATCAAATTGAGGATAGAACAAGAGTTGGTGTATTATTTACATCAGGTATTGGAGGTCTTGAAACTATTCAGGATACAGCTATTCTTATGAATGAGCGTGGAGCCTCTCGTATTAGCCCATATTTCATTCCAAAGTCACTTATAAATCTATCAGCAGGATCTATTGCAATTGATAACAAGTGCAATGGATATTCATCATCAGTTGTAACTGCATGTGCTGCAGGTACAAATGCTATTGGAGATGCCTTCAATAGAATTAGATATGGATATGAGGATGCAATTATTGCAGGTGGAGCTGAGGCTGCAATTTGCCCACTTGGTATTGGAGGATTCCAAGCACTAAGAGCTTTATCTACATCAGATAATCCTAATCGTGCATCAATCCCATTTGACCTAGAGCGTAGTGGATTTGTAATGGGTGAGGGAGCAGGATGCGTAGTTTTAGAGGAAATGGAATCAGCAAAGAAGAGAGGAGCTAAAATATTAGCTGAGGTTGTAGGATACGGAGTATCTTGCGACGCTAACCACATTACAGCACCTCTTGAGGATGGAAGTATTTCATCTAATGCTATGACTAACGCACTTAAGGATGCAAATATTGCCCCTTCAAAGATTGATTATATTAACACACATGGTACATCAACACATCTTAATGATTTAACAGAGACTAATGCTATTAAAAGAGCATTTGGGAATCATGCATATAATATGCTAATCTCTTCAACAAAGGGTAATACAGGACACCTACTTGGAGCTGCTGGTGCAGTAGAGGCAGTTATTTGTGTAGAGGCTATCCTAAATAGCTTAGTACCTGCAACAATTAACTATTCAGTTAAGGATCCAGAGTGTGATTTAAATGTATGTCCTAATAAGAATGTAGAAAAGGACCTACATTATGTAATGTCTACATCCCTAGGATTTGGTGGACATAACGCTGCTATTATTTTAAAGAAATGGGAGGATTAATATGCTATATAATATTGAACAAATAAAGGCTTTATTACCACATAGATATCCATTTCTTTTAATTGATAGAGTAGAGGAAATTAAGGAAGTAGAGGGAAAGAAATACATTGTTGCCAAGAAATGTGTTTCTGCAAATGAGCCTTTCTTCCAAGGACACTTCCCAGAATATAATGTAATGCCTGGAGTATTAATACTTGAGGCTATGGCTCAGGCTGGAGCCTGCTATGTATTATCACTTGATGAATACAAGGGAAAACTTGTATTCTTCACAGGAGCTGATGGTGTTAAATGGAGAAGTCAGGTAGTACCTGGTGATGTTATAACATTTGAAGTTGAGCTAGGCGAGATAAGACATAATATGGGAAAGGGTCATGGTAAGGCTTATGTTGATGGTAAGGTAGCCTGTGAGGCTACTATAAGCTTTGCTGTAAAGTAATGAATAACATTATATTTAATGAGCTAGAATCTACCAATACCTACCTTAAAAATCATTATAAGAAATATAAGGATAGGGATTGTATTGTAGCACTTAATCAAACCATGGGAAGAGGTAGGTTTGATAGAGTGTGGGAATCACAGCGTGATCTTACATTTTCATGGCTTTTTATAAATAATAAAGCCTTGCATCACATGATAGCCCCACTTGCAGTGTGCTATGCACTAGAGGAAATTGGATATGCCCCTATGATAAAATGGCCAAATGATGTTTATTTAAATGGTAAAAAGCTATCAGGGGTATTAATAGAAAATATTTGTACGAAGGATAACACATATACAATAGTAGGTATAGGCTGTAATACAAGCTATAAGCATGATTATGCCTATGTAGATGTGGATAGAATGGAATTACTTGAGCGTATTGAGGAAAAGTATATAAGCCTTATGAATTATGATTTAGAACAGCTTCATAAATCATATAGGCTTTACTCAAATACCTTAAATAAGGAAATTACATTTAAAGGTGATAGATACAAAATTGTAGACTATGCCTATAGTGGAGAGATTATTATAAAAAATGAAAGAACATGCCTTAAGGTATCTGCAAATGAGATAGATATTAAGTCATGTCTTATATTTTAGAAGAACCGAGGAGCTCCTCGGTTTTTTAATGAAAAGTCCATAAAAATACTTAAATATACAAAAATATTAAAAAAGTCCTTTTATTTTTGAGCGAAAAGTATTATAATGATTTGGATGAATTAGAGAAATGTATTTTGTATAGTGGGAAAGGTATATATTATATAGGATATTTTTTCTCTTAATTTAAGGAGGAAAAGAAAATGAAAAAAAGATTTTTAGGTGTAGCATTAGTAGCTGCATTAGCAGTAGTAGGTCTTTCATCATGTGATGAGTCTGCACAGCTTGTAGATGAGAACGGAGATACTTATACTGTAGAAAAGACAACAGATTCTGCTGAGGTTTACAAGGTTATGAAGAGTCTTTCAAATGTCGAAACAGATGAGACATTAGAAAAGATGCAAGCAACAGTTGAATTAGATTCAGATGTATATGAGAAGGACTCAACTGGTACTAAGGTTGCTTGGTATGATGTTGACCTAGAGGCAACAGCTGCCTTCGCATTTAATGATGCGACATTCACAACAGCAACTTATGAGGATGTAGAGACTATCTATGATACATTTACAACACAGCTTGCTAAGACAACAGCATATGCTTCAATAGATTTAGATGCTGATTTTAAGGATACAGAAACTGCAGGTACTGTTGATGTAGAGGCTACTCTATATAAGAATACATATACTTTAAATAATAAAGAGGTAGAAGGATTATTTGGTTCTGTTGAAGAGTTTACTGTAACTGGAGATGCTGCAACATCTGCTGAAAAGGCTTCAACAATTGTAAATCTTGCACCAGACTTCTATGTACCAGCTTCATTACTTGTAACATCAGTATTTGAGGCATATTTATATAATAATGTCTTAGCCAATGTTCAAGAAATTACACCTAGCTTCAAGACATATATAGAACTTGAGGGTGGAATTGACAATCTAACAGAGGAAGATTTAGAGCATGTAGCAATTACAGCTGTTAGCTCTAATTCTGTAACATTCACTATTGCTATGGAAAATAGTTTTGAAGTCTATGATTATAATGCTGATGGAGCTTTAAGCTTTACTATTAATACTAAGACAGGATTCTTAACAAAGCTTTCACTTACTGCAAATAATTTTGAATCAAGTACAACACAAAATACACTTGATGGAAGTACATTAGAGGCAAGCGTTAAGTTTAAATATAATGATAACGTTAAAATCAAGAGTGTAGCTAAGGCTGATTATGTTGACCTTTCAAGCATTGCAGCATTATTTGCATAATAATGTAAAATAACACTAGGACTAAATCCTAGTGTTTTTTTTATTATAAAAATCGACATTTTTAATAAAAAAGTTCGAAAGTAATTGGTAATTATTTAAAAAGAATGTATAATTAAGTCGTATTTGTGCGATAAATGCTTGTAGAAGGGAGGTGCAGTATGAGAGATAATGAATTCCGTGATTACGGAGAGAATAAGGAAATAGATGAGTATAAGCAGTTTGATGCGGTAGAATATTATAAGTGCTCTGAAACTGCACAACCCCCATCTGAAAGCTTTAAGACATCAGAAGAAAATTATGATAATAAAATAGAGAATAAGAAAAAATCAAGGCTTGAAGAGGTAAAAGAAAGATTAAAGAATCTTGAAAAGATGCAAAGCCAGGATGCAGAGGAAGCAGTTGGAGACGGAGGAGTATCTGATGTGTCATCTACATCTTCAACATCATCAGCATCCTCATCAAGCAGTAGTACTACAACAGCTGCTTCAACCAGTGCATCAGCCTCTGTTACATCTACATCAACAGTACTTGTAGCGACAACTGTTATAACAGCCGCAGCTGTTGCGGTAATCGCAACTAGTGCTCTTGTATTAAAGATGGAGCCTACGGTTGATTTACTTACACTAGATGTTGGAGCGAACTATGTAGAGTATGCATTAGATGTTTCAGATCTTGATGATTCCTATACATGGGATATTAAAATATCAAATGATACATATTCCTATAAGCAGGTTATAGATGAGGAGGGAAGCTATAGCGATAGGCTTACAAATCTAAACCCAGGACTCTACTATACCCTAGAGGTAGAGGTTGATCTTGGAACTTACGGATATAAGAGCTATTATACAAAGAGCTTTTATACCTCAACTGATACAACACCTAAGGCCTTAATTGATGTGTCTGAGGAGGCTAATTATGAAACGGGTCTTTATTCCCTATCATATGATGTGTATGTATCAGATTATAAAAAGAAAACATCCAACACTCGTTTTGATATTTATTTTGATGATGAGATATACCAATCAAATGAAGAGGTCATAGATTACAGCATAAATGGTGTAATCGCTGATGTTGCTAATGGAACTAAGGTTCATATGGAGTGTGTTACAACATATAATGATGAAGAGATAGTCATTGGAGAATACGATTTAGAAATTGTATATCCAGATGACTTTGTAAAGCCATATGAGGCAACATATGATGTGGGATATAGCCTAAGCTGTGATACAACAAATGGTAATGTTATAACAATTACTACAGGCTTTGATAACACAGCTAATACTAATGATTACTATATCCTTGAGCTATGCTCTGGTGATGATGTAATAACATCATATGAGGGTACTGACCAGGAGGTAGTATTATACGCTTCAACAGAATATACAACGGCTTCATTATATCTTACAGAGATGAAGAATGATAATGGTACTATAGTAGAGTACGAAAGAGTATTAATCTCTGATATTACATTTGATCCAGAATACCTATCATCTCAAGGATTGACATTATCATCATACTATATGCAGTATGAGGGTGGAGCCTTAGAGGACTTTAGTGATACAGACTTTATTGTAGGAGTAAAGACTACATCTACAGATGGTACTGTAACAGAGGTTATAAACGAAGAGGCAGGTCTATATTATGAGGCTGAGTATGATTATGAATCTACAGCAAGCCTAGAGTTTATTATATATAATACAAATAATATGAAGCTTACATCATATGTATATGATATGACAGCTCTTGCAATAACATCACAGTCAGCTTCTAGTGGAGTATTCACTGCAGAATATGGATTTGAGAGAGATACTAATTATTCAGTAGGTAGTGTGTCTTATGTATATAACAACAATACAACATCTCTTGAGGATGGAGATAATAAGATAGTATTAGATGCATTATATGATCCAACTAACCTAAATCTAATGATGGACTATACATTAACTGATGAAGAGAATAGCTTCACCGTTGTATATAGTGAGATTTCAATAGATGAACCACTAAATATAGAGTATGAGCTAGATTATATGGTTCCTGAATCTGATGATTCATCATCAAGCACTGTAGTAGGAGGATATACATTATATTATAGATTTACACCAACAATTGATGGAAATCTTGTAAATGCTCAAAACTGGACAGCAACCCTTTATGATTCAGAGACATCGTATACATATACAAACTATAATGTTGGAAGATATAGCTCACAAGTATTTACAATAACTTCCATAACATATGATATTAAATACTATGATACGACAATAGTAGATACTACAACCCTAAATCTTCCAACAGATTATACATCTAGTGCCGCACTTATAGAGATTAGTGTTCCATCAGAGCATGTAAGAACATATAATCTTGATAGTAGTGGAGAGATTGAATCAGTAAATATCTACTACACTATGGAAATTACTGATGATTCAAAATATAAGGTAATATTCCAGTGTCCAACAGATTGCTCAAGAACAGGTGGAGGATACCTTGAAGAGGCATATGAATACTATATTGATAAGGATACTAACACAGTAGCGCTATTAGGGGTTCCTAATAAGACATATGGCTTAGAGGTTTACCAGGTAGATGATGTGGTAGTAGGGGATACTACATATGAGGCAGTTATCTATTCATACGCAGATTCCTCAAATTATCTACAGGAAAGTGATGTAACATCATATACATCAGCATTAGTAGAATCAAGTATTGATGAGACAACCCTTAACTTTGCAGCTCTATATACAAATATAAGCTCAAGCGAAGACTTCAAGGTATATCTAAATGGAGGAGAGGATTATATCTCAATATCTCCAACCGTTGCACAGGATATGGGAACATATAGTGAGGATGATGCCGCATACATCTACTCTACAACCGCTACATCAAATGGTGTAGAGTATACGTTAACTGTAAGAGGTAGCGATGAATCGGTATTAGTTACACTAGCTTATACCTCAGGAGATGTAACATCTGCTAAGGTAGAGATGTGTGAATGTATGAGTGGTGTAGAGGATGCTATTTTAAACGGATATAGCATTGATGGTACATCATATATCTATATCGAATCAGGATATGATATTGTAGTAAGTGATTCAAGTGGTAACCAAATTGAGGGTGTAGCTACAACAGATGATGCTACAACATACAAGTATGGTTATAGCGGAGGATACGCTTATACAACAATTAATTTAACAATTTAAAAGCTTAATGGAGGAAAAGAAAATGGATAAGAAGAAGATTTTTAGATTAACAGAAATATTAATCTGTGTCGCAATCATTTTAGTGTTTGCGGTGCTAGTAATAGTAGAAATTGTATCTCCTAACTCAAGTGTAGGAGAATGGGTAAGTGATAATTTAGTAAATACAGATAATGTAAAGTCTAGATTTAAAACACACCTACCAACACTAGTTAGAAGTATTGCATATATTGTAATTATCTTTACAGTATGTACATTAGTTCGTATGATATTCCAGCATCAAATGAAGAAGAGCAATAGAGCTAAAACAGTTCTAACTCTATTAGATGGACTTGTAAAATATGGATGTGCAATCGCATTAATCATCTATATCCTACAAGCAGTAGGAATTAACTCAACAGCAATTTTCGCATCAGTTGGAATCCTTACTCTAGTAATAGGTCTTGGATGCCAAAGCCTAATTGCCGATGTAGTTGCAGGAATGTTTATTATATTTGAGAATGAATATACAATCGGTGAGATTGTATCAATCGGAGACTTCCGTGGTACAGTTGTAGAGATTGGTATTAGAACTACAAGATTATTAGACCTTGCAGGAAATATTAAGATTATTAATAACTCTAATATTTCAAATGTTATCAATATGTCAAGAGAGCTAAGCCTTGCAACTGTTGACTGTGAGTTCCCATATGATGTACCAGTAGTATTTGTAGAGGGGCTTTTAAAGGATAACCTTGAAAACTTCAAGAATAAGATTCCTGCTATCATTGAAGGACCTTTCTATAAGGGAGTATCTGGATATGGAGATTCAAATGTTGCAGTAAAGCTTGTAGCTAAGTGTAAGGAAGAGGATAGATACCAGGTTCAACGTGACCTTCTTAGAGAATACCGTATGGTATTCACTGAGGCTGGTATTGATCTATCATTCAACCAGGTTGTTATCTCTCAAGCAGAGCCTACAAACTACCATACAACAAAGAAGATGGAAAAGGATGCCCAAGCGTTCGTTGATGAGCAAAAGGAGCTTGCAAAAACAATGGACTCTGAAGA
>JAILRQ010000076.1 GCA_024698125.1 Acholeplasmatales bacterium | reverse complement strand
GTTTTAGTTACCAACGATTTATAATATATCATAAAGAAGTGTCTTTTGCAAGATTATTTCAAAAAATTAAAAGATATATAAAAGTATTTTATATTATGGTAAAATATTATTAGGGAAGGGGTGGTAGCTATGGATATATTTACAGAATTTTTATCTAACTATGGAATGTATATTGCCTGGGTACCAACCATTATTGTTGGATTATGTATTTTAGTTCAGCTTTTACTTGGTTTATTAAGGGGTCTAAGAAAGAATACAATTCTTATGACTCTATCTATAATAGCTTTAATTGTGGCATATGTTGTGTATGCCGCTGTTTTGACTCAAGCGTTTTTTGAGGAGTTTGTTTTAGGCATTTATAAGAGTGCTGCAGGAGAGTCCCTACAGCAAACACTCAATGTATCTGAGGAAAATACTAGATTTAAAACTATTATATCAGCCTTTGTAGAATCTAAGATTGAAGGAGATAATGCTAATAGCTATACATATTTTGCAACCTATGTAGAAGCCCTAGCTACTTCAATACTTGGTCTTATCTACATGATATTTACAATTATTATATGGCAGCTATTATATAGATTATTCCATCTATTCATATATCTTCCATTTTTTAGAGAAGGAAAGTATAAGAAAAAGAAGATTAAGGAATATGAATATCAAACAGCTATGAATAATATCGGAGCTGTTAAGGGTGAAGATAATCAAGAGGCTTCAAAAAAGGAGCCTAAGCCATATAAGAGGCGTAGACTTCTTGGAGGTGCTGTTGGTATTTTAAGAGGTACATTAATTGGAATTCTTTTAATTTCTATATTTGGTACAACCTTCTATGTAGTATCTGGAATGGATACACAGGGTGTAGAGGAAGGAGAAAGCATTACTGTTTCCTTTGGCGATGATACCTATGATTTAACAGAAGTTTATAATTTTATGTATGATTATGATAATACAGGAGTTAACTATCCTCTAAACAATTTTACTAATAGTAAAGGAGTGCCTGTATACGCATCAATATCATCCCTATTCTGTAAGGGTAAGATAGAGGTTAGTGATGGGGATAGTGTTACAGTATATCCAATTGAGGAGCTAGGACATATTATGTCTATTCTTCATGAGGGAGTAAGGCTTCTTGATAGCTATGGTGTATCAAGCTTTAATAAGGATTCCTTTAATACTCTTAAGACCCTTGTTCAAACAGATGAAGGCTTTGTTGATGATGTATATGACTATATTACAGGTATTGGAGCTACAAAGCTTCATAGAGCCTTAGGTAGAACTATTACAAATCATTTCTATGATATTGTAACTAATGCTGGATATGATAATAAATATTTAGATGTAGTATTTACAGGAGAGCATGCGATTAATCTTGATGATTTAGTATCTAAGGATGATATTAGAGTTATGATTAATATTGTTGGTGATGGTCTTGGTGCATATGATACCTATACTGAAGCAAATAAGGATGTTAAGGAGCTTGTTATAAACTCAGTTGATACAGTGTTTGATGTAGTAGATGATTTATTAGAGCTTAAGATATTTAACCAGGATGAGGAAAATGTAAACTACGTTATTGGAGATTTACTAGAGCTTGCATGCGATAACGCCTCAAGCCTTAAGGATGTTGAGTTTGATGGCGTTGATTTCTTAGGAAGTGATGGAGAGATTCATAACTTTGCGGATGCCTTATATAAGCTTTTAACATCAGATGTAATCTCATATACTGATTCTAATATGTACTTTAATTATAAGAATATTAATTCAATCTTTAATTCAGATACTGAGGGTGAAACATCAGTTATGGATGATATAAAGAGCTCAGAGGCATTAAGAAGAATATCTTCATGCCTAATCTATAACTCTGATGTTGATGGAAATACATTATATGTCCCAGAGTCTTGTAAGGATAGCGATGGATATATCACATCAAAGGAGTTTGAAGGCTTCTTCAATGCTATAAGTGATGTAGTAGGATCTACAACATTCTCAAAGGATGAGGTATTATTATCTGATCTTGCATCAGATATAGTACCAGAGCTTATAAGCTCAATCTCATCTAATAGTGAACTTCCAGGATTTGTTACACAATCAAATGTATTATCAGCAATTGCTGCTAACTACATTTGCCAAAATCTAAGCTCAGAGCTTACAATACCTTCATATCTTACTCTTGATGAGAATACTAAGGAGGAGCATATTGAATCTTGGCTTGGTAGTGATGGTGAGCTTTATAATCTATTAAACGCAGTTATTACATTTGATCTTGCAAGTGCTGTAACTGATGGTAGTGATATTGATATTAATTCAATTCTTGATTCAGAAAAGATTGCAGTAGCTCTTAATAGTGCAATTGTTCACTATACTATTTCAAATAAGATGGTAGAGGAGGATGCAACCAATACTGAGTATACAATACCAAGTATTGCATATGATAGTGATGGTGTTATATCTAAGGATGAAATCATTAATACAATTGCGGCTATAGAGGAGCTAGAGTCTGGTATGGAGACTAAGAGCATTGAGTCTATTGACCAAAATGTTATCCTAAATGATGATTTGGATATGGATATCATTCTTGCATCTAATATCATTTGGTATTCAATTTCATCAAGATTTGGTGAGACAACAGTAGAGGTACCTAATGCCTCATACGTTGATTTAGATGCTGATGAAAAATATGTATATAAGGATGAGATTAAAAACACTGTTGAGGCATTAAAGGCCTTAGGTGATACTGATTTAGATAATATTAATGTTAATAGTGAGACATTCCTAAGCCTTTATAATGATGACACTAAGCTTAATACAGTACTATCATCATATATTGCATGGTATAAGATATCTAAGGAGTTTAAGGAGAAGATTACAAATATACCAGCTGATGTAATTGAAAGTATTAGTAGTCAGGATTATATTACATCAGATGAAATCAAGGCCTTATCTAAGGCTATGAACCAATTTGGTGAAACATCAATTTCAACATATGATGTATCTGAAAGCCTACTTCTAAATGTAAGTGATTTAGATGTAGTACTTGATTCACATATTGTTTGGTATGAGGCTTCAATAAAGATTAGAGATAATGGTGAGTTTAGAATTCTTGAGGATGCGATGGATTATACAATAGGTGATAGTGTATATATGAAGTATAGTGAGGTTTATAATATGCTATATACATGTAAGACATTAGGACTTACATCCCTTACATCAGCAGATATTTCACCAGTAACTCTTGTTGAGAAGAATCTTACAGATTATGTTTCAAATACCCTAACACTAAGAGCTACAATTTGTGATTCTATTCTATATGATCATGAAAAGGGAATCATTTATCTAAATGATGATTTAGTAGCAGGATATGATGTATATAATTCTACAGCATCAGTTTATGTATATAGTGCTGATGAGGCAGAGACTATAATTATAGGTCTTGCAAAGCTTGGTGTTGATACATATACTGAGGGATTAACATTCACAATGGCAAATGTCATTGCCCTAGAACAGGCTGATAGAGCTACAGTGCTTGAATCTAATACATTATGGCTATATGTATCTGAGATGTTTAAGTCAGTATATACTACATATGAAAGCTATGACATCTATTCATGTACTGCTGGTGTGGTTTCAAAAACATCAGGCTATGATGTAATAGCTAAGAGCTATATTGAATCCTACGGATTATAGAAAAGAAGGGTTACTCCAGCTGGAGTAGCCCTTTGATTTTAAAAAAATGTAAAAAAAAAGAACCATACGGTTCATCTATTAGATTAAGCTTGCCTGGGGCGTACGACAGGAATCGAACCTGCGCATGTTGGTGCCACAAACCAATGTGTTAACCACTTCACCACGTACGCCATTTGTCAAGCAATTATGATTATACTTTATGAAACGATTTTTGTAAAGTAAAAAATTATTTTTCTTTTAAGAAGTCTAATAATTTCTTGATAATTCCTAATTATATAGTATAATTAAGATAGTTTTGATTGAAAGGATTTTTGTCTTATGTGGAAAAAAATACTATATTATGCGTTAATGATTATTTTTGGAATTGTATTTATGCTAATGATTATGGTATCAGTAGTAACTTCTACAGAGATGGCATTCATTAAAAAGAGTGTTACATCAGGAGATTATACTAATGCCTTAAAGGCTTATACATCATATTCAAATACTAATGCCCTATTTGATGAAGTGGCAGATACTGATGTTAGCTGTGAGGTTAGAGTGTTTGAGTTCTCATATACTAATATAGCTGCTGCTTCAAGCGATAAGTATAGCTATATGGATATTGAGTATGGAATTGCCCTTGAGAATTCAAGTATGGATATGTCAAACCCATCATCAGCTTCAACTGATGGTACGGTTATTAATCAATCTGGTTTTGTTGTTACAAACTCAGCTGGTGAAACATTTAAGGTTTATGACAATGGTTATGTAGATGGTAATGCTACAGATAAGAAGAACGCTTATCTTGTAGAGGATGCTAATGGTTCTACAACAGATGTAGATGGAGAAGAGTATGGAGTAATTGATATCAATAACAATTACTATGAGGATATTTATATGTTCTATATTCCAAAGACTCTTCTTACAATGTATTCAGGATTTAGCCTTATTGATATCAAATCTATTGATATTATTGATAGAGATGGTAATACATACACAAGCATTTCATTTGATGAGGCTCTAGATTACAGTGATACTTATCTTGATAAGGTAGCTGAAATGATGGATTATTATAATGCTGGTGTAGATGCTGAGGATTTTACTGAATATAACGAAATGTATGATGCATGGGAGGATGAGTACCTTCAAATAGATGGTGCTAATCTATACCTAAAGAGTAAGGATATCATTGGTGGAATGGTATACTTCAAGATTATTGGTTCTCTTGTACTTTATGTACTATTTGTATTAATCGTTGGTGATATTTTAGTTGGTAAGAGAAGAATTATCGCATTATTCCAACGTATTGGAAATAGAAGAAATGAGGGTGGTTCATTCACTCAGCCTACAGGTAGTGGAAGAAAGGCTTCTGATGCCCCTGATTTAATGAATAAGAATACAAATGTAGTTGACGCAGACGTCAAGGATAAAGGAGATAACAAATAATGCAAAAGATTAGAAAGGCAGTTATTCCTGCCGCAGGATATGGAACAAGATTTTTACCAGTAACAAAGGCTGTAGCTAAGGAGATGCTACCAATTATTGATACACCAACAATTGAGTATATCGTCCGTGAGGCTATGGAGTCAGGAATTGAGGATATTATTATCATTGTTTCTTCAAACAAGAACTCAATTATGGACTACTTTGATAATAACTTTGAGCTTGAAACACAGCTTAAGACTAAGGGTAAGATGAAGGAGCTAGCTCAAATTACAGATCTTCCTTCAAAGATTAATATTCATTTCATTCGTCAGCATGAGCAGCTAGGTCTTGGTCATGCCGTACTTACTGCTAAGACATTTATTGGTGATGAGCCATTTGCTGTATTATTGGGTGATGATGTTTATGTTGGAAACAAGAAGCCAGCATTAGCACAGCTTATTGATGCCTATGAGAAGACAGGAGCTTCAATTCTTGGAACTCTTGAGGTATCAGATGAGAATGTATCTAAGTATGGAATTTGTGATCCAGAGGCTGTTGTTGAAAAGGGATTATCTAAGCTTAAGGGTGTAGTTGAAAAGCCAGCCCTAGAGGATGCCCCATCTCATTCAGCAATCGGAGGAAGATATATCCTAGATTCTAAGATTTTTAGCTATCTTGAGACACAGACTCGTGGAGCTGGAAATGAGATTCAGCTAACTGACGCAATTCTTCGTATGATGAAGGAGAAGGAAGTATATTCCCTTGATATCGATGGAAGAAGATATGATATTGGTTCTAAGCTTGGATTTATCGAGGCTACAATTGATTTCGCATTAAAGCGTGATGATTTAAAGGATAGTGTAAAGGCACTTCTTGAGTCAAAAATAAAGTAAAAAATGAGGCACTTTAGATAAGTGCCTCTTTTATTATATCTATAAGCTTTGTGGCCGCAGCCTCTAATATATTAATATCAATTCCAGAATATCCAACAATTATTCTGTTATCTGTTTTATCATCCATATAGTAATCATCCATAATAGATATATCTATACCATTTTCCTTAGCTAGCCTTTTAAATAGCTTCTTATCAAATGGTTTAACATCAATAATTAATGAAAGGTATGAGCTTTGATAATCAATGCTTAAAAAATCATAATTCTTTAGCATGTTTATAAGTATTTCTCTTTTGTTCTTGTATAAGCTCTTGTTCTTATTAATATTTCTAGAATAGGCTCCACTTTGTATAAACTCATCTACTATGAGCTGATCTAGGGTTGATACAGTTGAAGAGTAGAAGCTATATTTATCCTTGTATTGATTAATAAGTGAATCAGGAAGTATCATATAGGCAAGTCTAAATGAAGGAGAAAGGGATCTAGAATAGGTTTGAAGTATTATAGTGTGCTCCTTATTTAAATCATAAAGGGAAAGGGATTTATTAGATAGGTATTTAAACTCACTATCAAAGTCATCCTCTATAATATACCTATTTCCAGTTGCCCATTTAGCTATCATGGCCTTTCTTGCCATACTCATTTTAATACCAGTTGGGAACTGGTTTGATGGTGTTATATATAAAATATCACTTTTTATATTTGATATATCCACACCCTCGCTATCTACATCTAAAAGCTCAACCTCCTTATGGTTATTTAAAATTAGCTTATAAAGCTTATCATATCCGGGATTTTCTATAGCATAGGATTTTGAATCTAGGATATCTATAAGATTTGTTAATAGATATTCAATACCAGATCCTATTATGATATTATTGGGATTTATATTTATTCCCTTTGTTTCATATAGGTATTTTTTAATGGTATTTCTAAGCTTTATATTTCCAAATGATGGAGAACGCTCCAATATATTTTCGTTATAGATAATATTTTTAGATATTTTGTTGAAGGTGTAGTAAGGGAAGGCATTAGAATCTATGTTTTTAGTTGATAGGTCATAGATGATATCATTTTTAATACTGATATCATTCATTTCCTCCTTTTTATCAACTAAAAGCTTATATCCTACTACATAATATCCCTTTTTAGGAATGGATACTATAAATCCCTCATCAAGAAGAAGGTTATAGGCCTCCATTACTGTATTTAAGGAAATTGATAGGTAGCTTGCCATTACTCTTTTTGATGGAAGCTTCTCATTAGGAGAAAGGGTTCCATCAGTAATGGCATTTTTAATGTAGTTATAAAGCTCTATATATTTAGGCTCTTCATTTCTAAAGTTTATACTAAGTAATCTCATACTAACACCTCTGGTACCAAAAAATAGATGTAAACTGAAACTAAAAAAGGTATCAGTTTAATAGTATTATATCACATGTAAAGGAAAAGGGGTTATATTTATGAATGAAAAGACAAGAATTATGACAAACAAGATTATAATAATCGCAATGTTTACAGCGCTATGCTGCGCCGCAACATTTGTACAGATTAGAATGCCAGCAGGAGATTTTGTGCACTTGGGTAACTTTGTAATGATTACATCAGCATTACTGCTTGGTGGTATTGCAGGAGGTATTGTAGGATCATTTGGTATGGGATTATATGATTTAATATTCTATACATCAAAGCCTACAACAATCGCAAGAACATTTATCCTAAAGTTTATTATAGGATTCTTAGTAGGATTTATCTTTAGACTTATTATTAAGCGTGATATTAGTGCTAAGAAGATTTTATATGTATTATTAGGATTATTTATTGCGACATCTATTACATCAGTTGTGCTATTCGCCTTATCTGATAAGTCAGGATTTAGCTTTAGTAATGGATTTGCTGGAAAGTATAGCAATATATTTGGTTCAGAGAAGAGCCTTACTATTTCACTATATGTGCCAATCTTTAGTATTATATTTACTTTGGGTACACTATTATCAATAATATTTGGACATAAGCTTACAAAGCGTAGTATGGCAGCACTAGTTGCAATACTTATTGCGGTATTTGTAAATGTAGTTGGTGAGTTTATCCTAAGATTTATTCTAGAGGGATTATTCCTATCATCATTTAAGACATCTATTATTGTAGCTACATCAAAGATTCCAGGATCACTTATTACAGGATTTATTACAGTATTTTTATCAGTTTTAGTATATGAGCCAGTATATAGAGCAGTTAAGAATAATGAATCATTTAAGGATGATACAGAAGAAGAGATTGTATTTGATGATAATAAGGAGGATGTAGCACATGAATAAGTATTTTAAATATATCGTATTAGGATTAGGGCTATGTGCTACAATCCTTCTTACAATTGGTCTTGTTGTGTTTAACAAGGCCATAAGCAATGAAAGTATTACAATATCTAAGAATATGAAGATATTGATTAATGATTTAATTGGATTCGGAGAAATCCTTGTAGTACTTAATACATTTATTGTTTTCCTACACCTAAATAATGGTAGTAACTAATATAACTATGGTATAATTTAATTAGGGTGATTAAATTATGCGTATTTTATATAATGAAACTTTTAATGATTTCCCACTTGGGGAATATCCATATGATCATGAGCATTCGGCTGCAGGAGAATATCACACTGTAGTATATCCTGGATATTATGGTTCCTTTTATGATCCAATCCAGCTACATCAGTGGAGAAGCCAGAATGGGTCATGGATTATATCAAATATTGATGGTAAAAGATATTTAAGACAAAACAGAGGAGATTATACTAAGGGGCATTACAGTGATGTTTATAGTATGATGATGTTTAAGGATGATATCTATGGTACCTATACGATTGAGGGTACTATGAGAGCTCTTCAAACAACACTTGGTGCAGGGTTTGTGTTTAACTATATTACATCACGTCACTATAATGCCGTACTTTTCTTTGAAAATAGCATTAAGCTTATTCATAAGGATCAGGATCAGCAGATTATTTTAAAGGAGGTACCATTTAGCCTTGATGAATACCATTACTATAGGGTAAAGGTTGTAGTAAATAAATCCTTAAAGGTATATGTTGATGATAATCTATTCCTAGAGTCTGAAATAGACATGCATGAGCGAACTAGATGTGGAGTTTTATCTAAGGTATCAGCACTATATACAGACCTATTGGTTTATATGAGTGATGATGAATATCTAGAGAGTGTAGCTATTAAGAATAAGTATTTAGATAGAGTTGCTAAAAAGAAGAATGAGTATCCAAGCCTTAAGCTTATAAAGAAGCTTGATATATCTAATGGAGGTAGTGCTCGTCAAATTAGATTTGGTCATTTAAAAAATGGCAAAATGGGATTTGTGCTAGCACAGCATCAAAAGCTTATTATAAGAGATTCATTTGCTCAAATAGAATGCCTTACAGCCTATGACTTTGATGGTAATATGCTGTGGCAAAAGGGTGAGAATAATAATACCTATGATACAACTGTTATTTCCTGTGACCTACCATTCCAGGTAGGAGACTGGAATAATGATGGAAGAGATGAGATCGTATATTCTGCTGATTTCAAAATATTTGTTTGTGATTTTGAAACAGGAAAGGAAATTGCATCCTTTAAGACTCCTCTTACAGATGAGCTTATGAAGGATAGACCTTATAAGAGATTAAATGTTGATGCGATAAGATTTGCAGATTTTGAGGGTCTAGGGTATAAGGGAGATATTATTGTTAAGGATAGATATGAGAATGTATTTGCCTTAGACCATAATATGAATATACTATTTAGATATCATTTAAAGAATACAGGTCATTTCCCATACATTTATGATTTTGATAATGATGGAAGAGATGAGATGTTTGTAGGATATTCTATGGTAGATGATGATGGTACTATTTTATGGAGTATGCCTATTGAAAGTGATCATACTGATGAGATAATCTATATTAACACAAAGGATAATGAGCCTAAGAGGCTATATCTTGCGTCTGGTAATGAAGGCTTTAATGTGGTTAATCTAGATGGTTCTATTTATAAGCATAATGAAATAGGACACGCACAGCGTATCTCTATTGCTGATTATAACGCAGATGGAGATTGTGAGATTTGTGTTACATCCTTCTGGGGAGCTAATAACATATGCTATATGTTTGATAGTAATGCCAATAAGGTATGTGAATATGAGTTTACAACAAATGGTATTGTTGTAACTCCAGTTTCATATGATGGACGTCATATGCTTGCGATTGCGAACTCAATTGAGGGATTAATTGACTATGATCTTGATAGAGTTGTAGAGTTCCCAGATGATGGACATCCTAATCTATGCCAGGAGGCAATAGATATTGATTCTGATTCCATTTCTGAAATTATCTTATGGGATCAGCATAAAATGTATGTTTATAAGGCAGAAAGGTATGAATCTATATCATCATTTGAAGCCTATCCAGAGAACGCTATGAGTAACTATCGTGGTGAGTTTTTAAAGAAAATAAAATAGAAAACGTTTACTTGAAAAAAGGTGTTGAAAAAGCTTTTTTATTGTATATAATATCAGTGTATTCATTTTTTGAATCATTCCTACAATCTTTTCTTTTTTCTATGCCAACAGTAGTTGGCATTTTCTTTTTTATGGAGGTGCTATTATGTTTGAGGAAGTAGATTTTAATAAAACACAGAAGATCATAATATCAAATCCATCTAATAAGGATTATAAAAAGGTTATGGTTACAAAGGCTTTAGTTAAGGGTGAAACAGTTTTAAAGCATGAGCTTTTAACTAAGACTCAAAGCTTTGTTAAAAACTATAGCTTTGATAATATATGTGAGGCCTTAGAGGCTGATATGGAGTTTTTTAAGCAGGCTGAAATATGGACAAGTGATTATTACTATGCCTTTAAGATTACATCTAAGGGTAAGGTTTTAAGCAATAAAAAGAAGCTTAATACTCTTATTGAGGCTAAGGCTATTAATAAGGAGAAGAACTACATTATTAAGGAGGGTATGATTATACCAGCCTTAATTGATTTAGGTGTTATGACAGCTGATGGTAAGATTGTTAAATCTCACTATGATAAGTATAGACAGATTAATAAGTATTTAGAGATGCTTGATTCAACTATTGGCTATGAGGATCATTTAAATATTGTTGATTTTGGATGTGGTAAGTCATATCTTACCTTTGTTGTATATTACTATTTAGTAAACATACGCCATATTGATGTTAATATCATTGGTCTTGATTTAAAGAGTGGTGTTATTGATATCTGCAACAAGATAAGGGATAAGTATGGATATAAGAATCTAAGCTTTATCAATAAGGATATTGCAAATTTTGATGAGTTTGATCATATTGATTTAATTATGACTCTTCTTGCGTGTGATGTGGCAACTGACTTTGCACTATATCACGCAATTAGATTAAAGTGTAAATATATATTATCTGTGCCTTGCTGCCAAAAGGAAATTAATAAGCAGCTTGATAGGAGCTCATTTAACCTTATGAATAAGTATGGGCTTTTAAAGGAAAGATTTAGTGCACTCTTAACTGATTCTATAAGAGCTAATATTTTAGAGTATTATGGATATAGAGTAAATGTTGGTGAGTTTGTTGATTTTGATGCATCACCAAAGAATGTATTAATCAAGGGTGTTAAAACAGATAGTGGTAAAAATGAGGCAATAAAAAAAGAGCTTGATGAGACCATCAAAAAATATGGTATACATCAAACTCTATATGATTTATGCTTTGGAAAAGAAAACGACTAGGGGACTAGTCGTTTTTTAATGCGTAGCTTAGATATTTGTCTGCCTCTTCCTTTGTAAGTGGCTTAGCCCACTTTACGAAGTCCTTAGTATCAATTCCAAGGTTATAGTATTCGAATATTGCGGTTTTATCACGTTCTGTGTTATTCCACTTGTCAAATCCTTCCTTTTGAATGATTCCATCCTCAATATCGGCATTTATAATTGTAATCTTACCATAATCTCTCCAAGGACGAGCAAGGATTGCTGAATCCTTGTTTGTAGCAGTGAACTTTGAGTTTACTACTGTAAATCCATATGGATCTCCTTGGTTATGACATGGAGCGAAGTAGAAGCCATTTACTCTTCCATCTCTTATGCAGTGGAAGTGGCACTTGTTAAAGATGGCATTTGCGCCACCGAATACAAAGTCTACGTCACCTTCAATGTAGCAGTTTTCAAAATACATCTTATTATATCTTGGGCTTAGCTCATCTGGGTATAGGAATCCAATATACTTTGTTTGAAGGTTTACTGGAAGTGGTGCTAGGAATAAGGTATCCTGTGCACTATATAGCTTTGAGTTTAAAAGCTTGAAGTTATCTCCTAATACATGTAGGGCTACAGCTTGACCATATAGTCTAGAAGGAGTAGATAGATTCTTTATGGTAATGTTATCAATTGTGACGTTGTCACCAGTAACCATTACTGTATAGGTTCTAAATGTATTATACTCCTTATTATCTATATGAGTTTTAGAGTACCAATCCTTATTTTGAATTACGACATTTCCAACACCCTTTATAGTTATATTTGATTTTGTGATTTTAAGCTTTTCGTTGTAGACACCCTCTTTAATGATAATTGTGTCTCCATCGTTCGCTTCAGATATCTTATTATATATAATATCTGTTGGGTTTACTGTTATATTCATTTGATATCACCTCATAATGTGATTATAACACGACAAGCATATAAAAATATACTATTTTTTCCTTAAATAGATTAAAAATGGGGCTTGATTTTTTGCACTAAAAGTGATAGTGAAATTGGCACTCACAAAAGCGCTTGCAAAAAAATGTAAAAGTTTTCATAACCGTATTGACTAGGTAGGTTATAAATGATAAAATAAAGTGAAAATTGGCTACCCATAGGGGTTAGTGCCTTTATATTAAGAGTAGGGTTAAAAAACTATATGCTGTTTTGGGGTGATTAAAATTTCTATTAAGAAGTATATGATTATTGATCTAGCGGTGTTAGCACTGACTGGATTGATATTCGAAGTAATAGTTATGTATATCTTCCTAGAAATGTTTGGTGCAAACGTTGTGCCTTTCTATATTATCTCTCTATTGGTATGTATCATAGCAGTAGGAAGATGGAATTGGAAGGGATTAGCAATTGTGCCAGTTATGAGCTTGATTTCTGTGCTATCCGGTTTCATTTTAAGAAAAGCAACAGGGACGGATGGAGCAAGCATCTACAACTGGAAGATGTTTATATCGGTTGCGCTTAGCTTAGCGTCAACTGCACTGATAATCCCATTGAAGCAGAAAAGTAAGAGCTTCAAAGAGAACAACGACGGTTCAATCACGATTGCGTTTATCGCACTAGTGATGTTAGTAGCATTTATCGTCGAGGTTTTATCTTATAGTATAATAGTAGCAGAAAATCCTATTGAATATATCGGGACTCTCGCTGTGGTTAATATACCATGCTGGTTCTTCACTCTAATTGTGATGTTTGTTCTTAGAAAGCAAGGAATTATAGTAGATGCTAAAAAGAATCTAATTAGCAAGAGGAAGGAGCAAGAGCTTGAGCAGCAGTATTATTCTCACTACAGAAATGAGATACTTGAAAAGCCAAATGAAGAGGAAGATTCTTCAAAATAATAAGGAAAGCGGTGGAAATTTGCGATGAGTTTATTAAAAGCAGATGAAAAAGAGCTAGAGGAATTAGAAAAAACAAAGTGGAAGAGAGTAGGAAAGACTCTATTAAAGGACTGGAGACTTTATGTTTTACTATTACCAATGCTAATTTTCCTAGTAATGTTTAAATACTTACCTATTTATGGATTACTACAAGGATTTAAGACATATAACTCAGTAGAATCAGTTCTAGACCAAGACTGGCGTGGAATTGCATATCTATTAAGTATTTTCAAGGGAGGATCTGAGGATACAATTCAATTCTGGGTTGCATTCCGTAATACATTCGTTAACTCAATGTATGGATTATTCTTTGGATTCCCTATCCCAATTATACTTGCGTTATTCTTTACAGAAATTAAGAATGGTGCTGTAAGATCAGTTGTTCAAGTATGTACTTATCTTCCTAAGTTCATGTCAACAATCGTAACTGCAACTATCATCATTGTTTGGTGTAGACCATACACTCAATCTGGAACTACAATTTATGCTCCAGGATTACTACAAAACTGGTGTGAGAACCTACACTTATTAAAGATTGATAGTACAACAGGACATGCGGCTACAGGAGCATTATCTTCAGCAAGATTATTCAGACCTATCTACCAAATCACAGGAATTTGGGAAGGATCTGGATATGGATCAATCGTATACTTCGCAGCAGCGCTTGGAGTTTCTCCAGCAAACTATGAAGCAGCTAAGATTGACGGAGCTTCTAAGATGCAACAAATCAGGTATGTTACTTTACCAGGTATGACTTCAACATTAGCAATCATGCTAATTCTTCGTATCGGACATATTCTTAATGTTGGATATGAGAAGGTCCTACTATTATATAAGACAGATACATATGAAACTGCCGATGTTATCTCAACTTGGGTTTATCGTAAGGTATCAACACCATCTGATCAACCATTAGGAATTGTTGCCGGATTACTAGAGTCTATCATTGCGATGGTACTAGTTATCGGAGCTAATGCAATTTCTAAGAGAGTTTCTAATACATCATTATTCTAATAGAAACGAGGTTATATTATTTATGAATAGACTTGATAAGAGTGAATTAATATTTAAGATATTAGCTTATGTAATACTAATTGTATTCGCATTCTGCTGTATCTACCCATTATTCTATGTAATCTTCATTTCTATCTCTGGTAGAGATGCAGTTATCCTAGGAGAAGTAACATTCTTCCCTAAGGATTTACAATTTACAGCTTATAAGGAAGTTCTACAGGACAGAAAGTTCTGGATGGCTTATTGTAATACTATCTTCTATGCATTCTATGGAACAATCGTATCAATGGTTGTTGCAATTACTGGTGCTTATGCATTAAGTAAGTCAAGATTAATGTTTAGACGTGGATTTAACTTCATGCTAGTATTCACAATGTGGTTCAATGCCGGAATGATTCCTACATATAAGAACTTCTCTAACTTAGGAATTAACAATAAGTATGGATATATCATTGGACTTGGATTCAATGCCTTCAATATCGTTATCCTAAGAAACTTCTTCGAAACAATTCCAAGTGAAATCGAAGAGGCTGCTACAATCGACGGAGCTACTGAGTTCCAATTATTAACTAAGATTTATATGCCTATGTCTAAGACATCTATTGTCACAGTAACAATGTTCTATGCATTATCAAGATGGAACGGATGGTTCTGGGCTACATTATTATTAAATAATGATAGAGACCAACCATTACAGGTTTACCTACGTAACATGATCGAATCCCTTGAGAATGAAGATACAGTTGATACTAGTGTCAATTACACTCCTCAATCTAAGGAGTTCGCATTAATTTTATGTTCTATCATACCTATCTGCATTATTTATCCACAAATGCAAAAGTATTTTGCTGCCGGAGTTAATGTAGGTGGAGTTAAGGAATAGAAAAAGAAAAGAAAGGAAAAAGGTGAAATTTATATGAATTTCAAAAAAGTATTATCAATTGCAAGTGTCGCAAGTCTTGCAGTTGTAGGATTAGCATCTTGCGGTAAAGAAGAACGTAGAACTTCAACATATACTGGAGATATCGTTGCTGCAGTTAACTACTCAAATAAGGGTTATATGACTTATGGAAGAGGAAGTACTGTTGATGCAACTTATACAACAGTTGACGGAAGAACTCTTATTTCAGGAGAAACATTAAGCCCTATTTGGCAAGATATTGGAACAAACAACAATATCACATTCAAGGATGGATCTTTAATTGGTAAGGATACAGCTACAGTAATGAAGAACACAATTACAGCTGGATATGTTGGAAACAACAACCTAGATGTTCAATTACTTCAAATCACTACAGCATCTGAATTTGGAGATGCAGTTAACGCTGGAGACTTCGTTAACCTTAGCGACTATATGGATGACCTACCTAACCTAAAGGCATGGTTAGATGAGCACCCTTCACTAGCTGAGCAATTAACAATGAACGCTGATACAGATACAGAGGGAGTTTACTATACTCCATACTTTGATGGACTAGACCAAGTAGAGTGCGGATTCAATATGAACATTGATATCGCAAGAGCACTTCTTGATGACAATCCTTCAACTTATGACTATGCTACAAAGGATGGTCATGATAACAATGTAGCTGCATACTGCAATGGATCATTTGATACAGATGCTACAATCTTATCAACATTAAAGTATACTACTCCATATATCGGATCAATTGATCAAAAGATTGCTGTTGCTAACGCTGATGGAGAGGCTGATACATTCACTGTAAAGATTGAAGAGGGTCAGGATATCATCACTAGAATGAACAACCTTACAACTAAGAATGGTGCTACATTCGTAGAGTGCTTAAAGGATTATCTTGATGATGTATATGGAGACCAAATCGGAGAAGGAAAGCTTTGGGAGACTCGTTCAGAGATCTTCACTGGAGTTAACGCTGCATACAACGCTGATGAGCTAATCGCTTTATTCCGTTGCGTTAAGGCTAACCCAAATTACTTAACTGGTAATGCTAATGCAGTTATGATTCCATTCTTCCCTCGTACTGCTCAAGGAAACCGTATCCAATCATTCCTTAAGCTAACTCAAATTTGGGGACATCGTGGATGGTCAGGAGAGCAAGGAGGATTCTGGTTCAACGCTGATGGAAAGCTAGTTGACTCATATGCTCAAGATTATTCATTATACTGCTTAAATCAATTAAGATTACTTCAAGAGGAAGGATTATTCCCAACAACAACTCGTTGGTATCAAGATGGAGCTTCATTCAAGAAAGACTATCGTGAAACTACATTAGCACAAGGTGCTGGATTCATGACTTATGACTACAACAACGTTGCAGCTTATAATAATGATAAGGCTCCAACATTAAATAGCAACAATAACAGATGCTACAACATGGTCGGAGTACTTCCTGCATTAGCTAAGTGGCAATTCAACTCTGAGGATGGAACATTAACAACTACAGCTAAGAAGCAAATCGTTGGAGCTTCATCTGACAATACATATTCTTATACAAGATTTACTGATGACGACCGTTCATTAAAGAATGGTGGATGGGCAATCGTTGCTAAGAATACAACAGATGAGGAAGTTCGTCTAAAGTGCTTAGAGATTATGGATTACATGTATACACCAGAAGGATCAGTTCTAGAGTGCTTTGGATATAATGATCAAGCATCTGACGATGTTAAGGCTACTGGATGGGTTAAGGGATCTGATGGAAAGTATATCCAAGAGGATAGTGATGGAAACTACTATGTTAACCTATCTGATTCATTCAAGGAGGAGCAAGTTGCTAAGACTTCAGGAACTTGGCATAACTTCATGACTATGTATTGGGGATCTTGTCTAGGAATTGGAAACATTCGTTCTAACTATCTAGAGGCTCAATTAACTGGATCTCGCCAAATCGTTGCAACTGAGAAGTATGCTGACGCTATGTCTGCTGGAGCTATGTATCTAGCTAAGACTTCAGGATCTAACTTCTTAAAGGTAGTTCCTACAACAACTTCATTATCTACAACTGAGTCTGAGTCTGTTAATAGTTATGCTAAGAACTTAACAGACTTCTGGAAGATTGAGTCTGGAGATTCTGACTGGGTTGCTCCATGTCTAGAAGTAGTATACGGAGGATGGTCTACAGCTACTCCATCTGCTGCATCTACAGTTCAATCTTACTTCGCAGATTCTAATAATTCACGTGGAAAGTATTATGCATTAAATATGGGTGTATCTTATGCTTCTGATGATGCATATACATTCTTAAACTTAAGCTATAACTTATAATTTATAGTTCAAATTAATAAAAAATATTTTAATAGTATATTACCCAGGGGCATTTGTCCCCTGGGGAGATATATTATTTGTTTGGAGGATAATATCTTATGAAAAACCTAATGGAAAATAAGATTTTACAAAAAAGTTTATTATGGGGAATTCTTTTAGCTTCAGCTGCAATTATTGTTGCTGCGCTATTCTATTCTACTAATTTTAGATTCTTTTCAACATTATCAGATTCATTATTAACTAAGTATATTAATTCACTTGCTAGTGATGAATGGAAGGAGCTATATTTCTCTAGTTCAACTAAGGATGCTACACTTAAGGGATATTCAGATTTTACTGCTGCCTTCAATAAATGTGATAACTGGTTACTAGGTACTGGTCTTGTTGGAGTTGTTTCATTTGCAGTTATGTGCATTTTTGGAAATAAATATAGAAAAAAATATTATTTAAGTAACCTAATTGTTGGAGTTGCTTTACCAGCTATGATGGCAATTTTTACGGTTATTACAATAATTTTAAATATAAATGTTTGGAATCTATTTGCTGACAACAAGCATACACTAGAGTTCATGAAGGAGAATTTCGATGTTACTGATGAGTATCCTTTAACTTTAGTTTATTGTAAGGCTGCGTTTGTAATTCAATTAGTTGCTTTGGTTGTATTTGTTCTAAACATTGTATATGCAGTATTAAAGTATATTTCTTCAAAGACAAACTCTGAGGCTGAGTTAGCTGATGAGGAAATCGCTAGTGTAGAGGAGGTAACTGAATAATATGGCAAAGGTTAAAACAATCGAGATCATAGATATCGAGGCTGTTAGAAACGAGAAGCTTAGATATCAAACTAACAAGCTAGCATACTATTTAGGATTAATGGCTTGTGTAATTAGTATATTCGCTGGATTCGTAGGATTAAATACTATGAAGGCTTCATGGCTAACTATCGTTAAGATCCTTCTTAATATTGTTATCTTACTTTTAGGATTCGCTGCTACTGAGAATGTAAAGAAGTATAAGTTCGGTGCATCAATTTTCCTATTCGTTTTCGCTGGTGTTAATGTTGCTAGAATTTTCTGGTATCCAGTAAGAATGATTAAGTATTGGAATGATTACAAGAGCTCAGGAGATGAAACTATTCTTTCTGAAAACTTCTCTAAGATTATGTTCAATACAACTGATAGATTAAGAGGATATCTTCCTCGTAACGGAATATTTAGAGGAATTTTAATGATGGTATTATTAATTACATCATCTACTTTATTCCTATTAGCTGGATATTTTGGATTAGTTAAAACATTAAAGTTACAAAGATATTTAAAATCAATTAACGTTGAGTTTTAAGTAGGAGGTTTTTATAATGGCTGCAGAAGTTATATTAAATAATGTCAATAAGATTTATCCTAATGGTGTTCAAGCTGTATTTGATTTTAATATCGAAATTGAACATGGAGAATTTATTGTATTATGTGGTCCATCAGGATGTGGAAAGTCAACTACACTTCGTATGATTGCCGGTCTTGAGGACATTTCAAGTGGAGATCTTATTATCAATGGAAAGAGATGTAATGATGAAGCACCACGTGATAGAGATATCGCAATGGTTTTCCAAAACTACGCTCTTTATGGTAATATGACAGTTTATCAAAATTTAGCATTCAGCTTAATGATTCGTAACTATGATACAGATGAAATTCATGTAAGAGTTATGGAAGCTGCTGAAATTTTAGGATTAGTTCCTTATCTAAATAGATTACCAAAGCAATTATCAGGAGGACAAAGACAAAGAGTTGCCGTAGGTCGTTCAATTGTTCGTCGTCCAATTTGCTATCTATTAGATGAGCCTTTATCAAATCTAGATGCTAAGCTTCGTGGATCTATGCGTAAGGAGTTATCATTACTTCACCATAAGCTTGGTACTACATTCATCTATGTAACTCATGACCAAATTGAAGCCCTAACACTTGCTTCAAGAATCGTCGTTATGAGTGCTGGACGCGTACAACAAATTGCTACACCTAAGGAAATGTTTGATAATCCATCAAACCTATTCGTAGCAACATTCATTGGAACTCCTCCAATGAACCTAATTAATGTTGTTGTTCAAGCTGATGGTTATGCAAAGCTTGTTGATTCTAATAATAAGCTTAAGATTTCTGATGAGAAGTTTGAGTTATTAAAGAAGCTTGATTATGTTGGTAAGGAAGTTGTAATTGGTATTAGACCAGAGTACCTATATGTAGACAATGAGTCTAAGAAGCTATTTGGTAACGTATTAAATATGGATGCTGAGTACACTGAGCAATTAGGTGCATATAATCTAGTTTATGGTACAATTGGAACAACTGATGTTATCGCTAAGATTGATGATAGAGATGGAAGCCATGAGGGTAAGGTTGATGTTTCATTCGATATGTCTCATGCACATTTCTATGACAAGGATACTACTAATCGTATCGTTGATGAAGAAGCAGAAGCTGCTCGTCTTGCTGCATTAGCAAAGCATGACGAAGACGATGAGGACTAGGAGGTTTAATTATGCTAGATAACGAAAATTTAAATGAAAATGTAGAAAATACAAACGCTGAGGTTGATAAAGCAGATGCACTTGCTGAGGAGCTTACTAATGATGAGCCTTCACAAAGATATGCTGATCGCGTAGCTGCACGCTTATCAGAGATGGAGCCAGGTTTTAAGAAGGCATGGGTATCATTCTATACATTCTTTGCAATTTGGTTCATTGATTTTATTGACTCTTTCAAGCGTAATAAGATGAAGATTGCTGGATATCTTATTGCTGTTCCAGGAGTTTTCATTGGATTCTTACTAGACTATGAGATTGACTCTGTATATTCTCTTGGAGTTACTTATGCCCCAGTATGTATGTTCATTCTAGTTTTAGCTGGATATATTAATATATTTGAGTCTGCACAATTAATTAAAAATAAGAACTTAAGTACAGTAATCATTGCATCTGCTCTTACTCTATTAATTGTTGTAACTGGAGTATTATATATCGTTGATGTAATTGATACTACAAACGAGCAAAATATGTCTATTTCTTCAACTAATGTAAAGTCATTCATTACTGTTGGATCTTCTATGGTTCTTTCAGTTGTTGGATGTGTATTAGCATTCATTTGGAGAGATAAGAATTATAAGAAGGACAAGTTCTAGGATTATGAGTAAAAAAGTAGAAAATCAAAATGATGCTTATAAGCAAGACAAGCTAGGTAAAATCCCATCTTGGTTAAAGATTCTTCTACTAAAATATTGGGTGGCTGGTGCCACCTTTTATTTTTTTGGTATGGGGTCTTATTTCCTATGGTATAAATCTACAGATGATATTTATACTGGAACATTAAAAATATATGTTATCGTTGGATTTGGATATGTTTTATTTAAGGAATATGTTGAAAAGCATATCATAAGATTAATGAGAACTAGTACGGATGATACCTATAGATATAATTTAATAAATCTACATGGAACACTTTCGTTCCTACTACATTTCGTATACGGAATGCTTGCAACACTTGTTATGATGATATTTGTTGTAAATGTATTTACTTACGAAAATTTATGGGATCTAGGTACAAATGGAGCAGAGCCTTTCGGTGTCGCTGCAGTTTACCTAGCAATTGATGTAATCTGTATTGCTATTAAAAATGGAATAATTGCTTTATATAAGCATATCCAATATAAGAAGAATCTAAAGCTTCAGCAATCCCTACTTGATGAGGATGATGTAAAGCTTTTAGGTGCTGATGAGTCACCTGTTAATGAGGTAGACAATTTTACAAATGATACTGCTACAGAGGCAGAAGAAATTAAGGATGACCTTAATAAGGAGGATTAATTTATGAATTTTAATACTATATTTTTAGGCGCAAGAAGTTTATCTATTGAGCTAGAAAATAAGGATATTTATAATTCAAAGGCCCCATATGAGCTTTATGTTAATGGAGAATTATATAAGAAGGGATCTAAGAATATAATTTCTGTATTCGGCCTTTTCCCAAATACTGAATATGAGTTAAACCTTGTATCTAATGGGGTTGAGTCTAAGAAGACTATTAAGACTAAGGAAGAGTATGTGACTCTTAATGTATTAGATTTTGGTGCATATAAGGATGGGAAAACTATTTCTACTCAATATATTCAGGCAGCAATTAATGCTTGTCCAGATAATGGTAGAATTTATTTCCCTAAGGGAGATTATCTTACAGGACCATTATTCTTAAGAAGCAATACTACAATCGAGCTTGCTAAGGGAGCTAGACTTGTAGGAGATACTAATAGAAATAACTATCCAAAGCTTCCTGGTATGATTATGACAACAGATGAAACTGGTGAGTATAATCTAGGATCTTGGGAGGGTAACCCTCTTGATTGCTACGCATCAATTATTACTGGTATTAATGTATCTAATGTTAATATCATTGGAGAAGGTACTATTGATGGTAATGCTCAAAATAGTGACTGGTGGGTTGATGTAAGAACTAAGAGAGGTTCTTGGAGACCAAGAGGAGTATTCTTAAATCATTGTAATAATATAGTATTACAAGGAGTTAAGGTATGTAATACTCCATCATGGAATCTACACCCTTATTTCTCAGATGATTTAAAGTTTATTGACCTTGAGATTGAAAATCCAAAGGATTCACCTAATACAGACGGATGTGACCCTGAGTCATGTAAGAATGTAGATATCCTTGGAGTACATTTCTCTGTAGGAGATGACTGTATTGCCGTTAAGTCTGGAAAGATTTATATGGGTAAGACTTACAAGAAGCCTTGTGAGAACCTAAATGTTAGAAACTGCTCAATGAACTTTGGACATGGTTCAGTAGTTCTTGGATCAGAGATGAGTGGTGGAATAAAGAATATGAAGGTTTCTCAATGCTTATTCAACCAAACTGATAGAGGACTTAGAATTAAGACTCGTCGTGGAAGAGGTAAGGACGCTATTATTGATGGTGTAACATTCGAGAATATTGAGATGGATGATGTATTAACACCACTTGTAATCAATATGTTCTATTTCTGTGATCCAGATGGAAAGACAGAATATGTTTGGAGCAAGGAGAAGCTTCCTGTTGATGATAGAACTCCATATCTTGGAAAGTTTGTATTTAAGGATATCAACTGTACTAATGTAAATGTAGCTGCAGGAGCCTTCTATGGAATCCCTGAGATGCCAATTGAAGAGATTGATATCGTTAATGTTAAGTTTCAATACTCTGATAACCCTAAGGAGGGAGTTCCTGCAATGATGACAGGACTTGATCCAATGAAGGGTAAGGGACTATTATTCAACTATGTTAATAAGGTAAAGATGGAGAATGTTGAGTTCATCGGACTTAAGGATAAGGACGTTGAATGTAACGAGGTTAAGTCTTTAAAGAGATAATTTATTAGGGGCATATTATTTGCTCCTTTTATTTTATTTTGAAATAATGTTTCAAAATAATTAATTAAATGAATTAATTTTAAATTTATGGCGAAAAAATGTAAAAAAGTTGTATAATAAAAATGCGCTGTTTTCTACTCTGATTATGCGCGTTTCACCACATTAATATATTTAATTATACAGTATTAAGCAACGGGGCATACTAAAAATGATGGTATGTCCCTTTTTTATATGTTTTGTGTTAACGTTTTATTATATTTAGGGCTTATATTAGCCCGAAAGGTTGTTGAAAAAATGGCACAAAAATAATATAATTAATAATATATTAATTAAAGAGGTGTTTTTATATGAAAATTGCATTTGCATGTGATCATGGTGGACTAGAGCTTAAGAACCATATTATTGAGTTCGTTAAGAAAATGGGACACGAGGTAGAGGATTTTGGTACTTACACACTAGATTCTTGTGATTATCCAGTTTATGGAAAGAAGGCTGCAGAGGCTGTAGCTTGTGGAAAGTGTGATAGAGGAATTGTTATATGCTCTACAGGTATTGGAATGAGTATTGTAGCTAATAAGGTAAAGGGTGTTAGATGTGCACTACTTACTGATGAGAATAGCGCAAGACTTACTCGTGAGCACAATAATACTAACTGTATGGCTATGGGACAAAAGAATGTTTCATTTGATCTTGCAGAGCGTATTGTTACTGTCTGGTTAAATACTGAGTTCTCAAATGCAGAAAGACATATAAGAAGAATAAATATGATAGAAGAGTAGGTGGTATTATTGAGACGAACTAAGCTTCGCATGATTAATACTATTGAGATTTCCTATATCTCATTTACTTGTAGGTAAGGCTTATGGATGAGGAAGAGAAGAAGGATTTAGAAAATCCAGAGGAAAATAACGCTCATAAGGATACTGGAGGTATGCTTAAGGCTTATACAATATTTTCTCAAGGATTATTCACAATAATAATTCTTGGTGGTCTTGGATTCTTTATAGGCTGGAAGATTGATAAGAAGAGCGCACTACCTGGTGTATTAGCAGTAGTAGGTGGTCTTATAGGACTTATCAATTTTATATTTGTGGTTTATAAGAACCACTACTTCGATGACCTACCAAAAACAAAGAATAGTGATGGTGATAAGAATGAAGAAGGAAAATAGCTTAAATATTATTGCCATTATTACAGTACCAATTTGCTGGGCCTTAGGTCTTATAATTGGTTTGATATTCTGGTTTGCATTAAAGGATAGCATACATAAGGTATGGACAGTATCCTTTGTGCTTGGATTGATTACAGCACTACTTAACCTAGGCCTTATGGTCTCATGGGGACATGGATTTGTACGTGAGGTAAATAGAGCGGATGGAGCACCCGTTAGGCGTTCAATACTTTCATATGCAACAAGATTATTAATTGCTGGATTAATATTCGCATACATTGTATATGATCAAACAACGGCTGAAACTCCAAGGTTTAATGTAATACCTGCACTTATTGGCTATGTAATAGTTAAAACGGTGTTTATTATAGTAAGCCTAGTTATAAATCTTAATAAAGATAAAGAGCAAGGGAAGGTGAGCGCGTGATATTATCATCAGTAATGGATTATTTGCGTAATGACCTATCTGGCCAGGTAAAATCTCTAATTGGTATTACAATTGTATTATCGATTGTATGTATCATCATAGGACATTTTATTAAAAAGGTTGACCCAACAAAGAAGACACCTTTATGGCTAGTACCGCTAATATTTATAGTTGATTTAATAAACTCGTTTGCTAAATCAAATATAGGTAAAAGGTGGAAGTCTTATGCGCCATATTTCTTAGCACTAGCAATTTACTTGTTTGTAGCTAATACTTGTGGAATATTTGCTATGGATAATCCAACATCTTATATAGTATTAAACTTCGGTTTGGCCTTGATAACATTCTTCTTGGTTCAAATCACAGGTATTGTCTCTCAAGGTATTGTCGGTTATTTAAGTGGATTCGTTGGACCAGTAAAGCCAATGGCATTCATTATGATACCAATCAATATCGTGTCAGAGTTAACATTACCAATTTCATTAAGCTTACGTTTACTAGGTAACATCGTATCCGGTGCGGTACTTGGTATTATGATAAAGGGTCTACTTGTATGGTGGGCTATACCAATACTGCCAATATTTAATGGAATATTCGATATTGCATTCGGATTGATTCAATGCTTCGTATTCGTAATACTTACAATTATTAACATATCGCAAAAAGTCGATGACAAAGAAAAAATTTATGCTTAAAGGAGAAATTTAAATTATGATTCAAACAATTTTATCATTACTTACAACAATTTTTGCAGTAGAGGGAAGCATTGCTTCAGGACTTGCATATTTAGGAGCTGGACTAGCTGTATTAACAGGATTTGGTTCAGGTATTGGAGAAGGTATGGCAGCTGCTAAGGCAGTAGAGGCTGTAGGAAGACAACCAGAGGCTTCAGGAAAGATCACAGTTACTATGATCATCGGATGTGCCATCGCCGAGACTACTGGACTTTACGGATTAATCATTGCCTTCATGTTATTATCAAAGTAATTTATAAAGGTAAAAATATATTTAAAAATTATTATTTGAAATTAACTATTAAGGAGGTAACATTATGATTTTAAGTATGAGTGAAGTACTTGAGAATGTATCAGATTTCGTAAATACATGCTTAGGACCTTTAGGTTCTGATGGATTTACATGGAATACATTAAGAGATATTATTATTCAGCTTTGCGCAACTTTAATTTTATTTATTGTTATCCGTGTATTTATTTGGAAGAGAGTAACTAATATTCTTGAGGCAAGACGTGCTGCGATTGATAAGGAGCTTGTTGAGGCTAAGGAATCAAATCGTAAGGCAAGACTTCTTGCAATTGAAAACGAGAATAAGCTTGAGGAGGCTCAAGCTCAAATCAAGACTATGCTTGAAAAGGCTGAGAAGGATGCTAACATTCGTCGTGATGAGATTATTCAAAATGCTAAGGATGAGGCACATAGAAGACTTGTTAATGTTGAAGAGGATATTAAGCAAGAGATTCAACAGCGTAATGCCGAAATTCATCAACAAATCGTTGACATTGCTATGCTAGCAGCAGAGAAGATTGTTGAGCATGAGGTTGATCAGGATAAATATATTGATTTAGTAAATAAAATTATTGAGGGGGCTAACAAATAATGGTAGAGGCTGAATACGCAAAGGCCCTATCTGAGCTTGCTAGCACTAAAGACGCTCAAGAAATACTAGAGGAGCTAGACCTATTTATTAAGGCATTAGATGAAAATCCAATGTCTTGGCAAATATTTGATGCTCCAAATATTACTGACAAGGCTAAAAAGGATATCATAGCTAATACAACTAAGGATTTTGATGAGCTTATTACAAGATTTTTATATGTTCTTGTAGATAATAAGAGAATTAATAGTATTAAGGGTATTAGAGATGAGTTTAAGCTTATTGTCAATAATTCAATTAAGGCAGTAGATGTAAATGTTACATCAAAGAATGCTTTGACAAAGGAACAAACTAAGAAGCTTGAAGCCATTCTTACATCAAAGCTTGATGGAAGAAAGGTAAAAATAAACAATATAGTAGATAACAATCTAATAGGTGGAATCAAGTGCGAATATGAAGGAAAGCTTATGGATTTCTCTGTTCGTGGAAAGATTAAAAATATTAGAGGTCTATTATAAGAGAGGATTGAACTTATGAGTAAAATAAATCTATCTGAAATCTCTAGTTTAATTAAACAGCAAATTGAGTCATATAAAGACGAAATCAAAACAGAAACAGTCGGTACAGTAGTTGAGGTAGGAGATGGTATTGCCCTAGTTCATGGTCTAGATAAGGCTATGCAGGCAGAGCTATTAATCTTCCCTAATGATGTATATGGAATGGTTCAAAACCTAAATGATGATTCAGTTGGAGTAATTCTACTAGGAGATTCTTCACTAGTTAGTGAGGGAGATACAGTTAAGTGTACTGGAAGAATTCTTGAAATTCCAGTAGGAGAAAATTTCATTGGACGTGTTGTTAACCCACTAGGACAGCCACTTGATGGAAAGGGTGCTATTAAGGCTAATGGTACAAGACCTATTGAGCAAAAGGCTACAGGAGTTATGCAACGTCAATCAGTTAACGTACCACTTCAAACAGGAATTAAGGTTCTAGATGCCCTAGTACCTATTGGAAGAGGACAACGTGAGCTAATCATTGGAGATAGACAAACAGGAAAGACTTCAATTGCAATTGATACAATTCTAAACCAAAAGGGTAAGGATGTAATCTGTATTTATGTTGCAATCGGACAAAAGGAGTCTTCTGTATCAAATATCTATGAAACATTAAAGAAGTATGATGCAATGGATTATTCAATTATTGTTGATGCCAGTGCTTCAAATCCAGGACCATTATTATATCTTGCACCATATGCAGGAGTAACTCTTGGAGAGTATTTTATGTTCCAAGGTAAGGATGTATTAATCGTTTATGATGACCTTACAAAGCATGCCGTAGCATATCGTGAGCTTTCATTACTATTAAAGAGAGCACCAGGACGTGAGGCATACCCAGGAGACGTATTCTACCTACATTCTCGTTTACTAGAGCGTGCAGCTAGATTATCAGCTGATCTTGGAGGAGGATCTATTACAGCTCTTCCTATCATTGAGACACAGGCTGGAGATATTTCAGCTTATATCCCAACAAACGTAATTTCAATCACTGATGGACAAATCTACCTACAAGCAGATTATTTCTATAAGGGAATTAGACCAGCCATCAATGCCGGATTATCAGTATCTCGTGTAGGAGGTGCTGCACAAACTAAGGCAATTAAGAAGGTTTCTGGTACATTACGTCTAGACCTAGCTTCATATCGTGAGCTAGAGTCATTCTCTCAATTCGGTTCAGATATCGACCCTGCAACAAAGGCTCGTCTAGATCGTGGAGAGCGTACAGTTGAAATCCTTAAGCAAGGACTTCATGAGACTATCCCTATGGCAAATGAGGCAGTAGTACTATACTGCTTAACTAAGGGATTCTTAGATAATATTGATGTTGAAAATATTCTAAAGTTTGAGCGTGAGCTATATCGTCAGCTAGATATAACAGAGGAAGGTAAGAAGATCGTTAACTATATTAACGAGCAAAAGGTATTACCAGATGCTGATGTATTAGATAGCTTCATTAAGAAGACTAAGAAGATATTCATGTAAGGAGTGTGAAAATATGGCAAATTCCTTACGTGAGGTAAAGGGTAGAATTGATTCTACTAAGAAGACAGCTCAAATCACTAAGGCTATGTACATGGTTTCACAGTCTAAGGTAAGAAGAGCTGAGAAGACATTTAAGGATTATCAGTCATTTATGAAATCTATTTCAGATATGACTGCCTCAATTGTCAGCAAGGCATCACTAGAGTTCAAGCATGACCTTCTAGTTGATCGTCCTATTAAGAAAACTTGCTTTTTAATAATTTCTTCAGATAAGGGTCTTGCAGGAGCATACAACAATGGACTATTCAAATTCTTTGAGGCAAAAATCAAGGAGGATGGTCTAAAGAATAGTGACTTCATGGTATCAACTATTGGAAAAAGAGCATATAACTATGTTAAGAAGATGAGATATGAGAATCATCAAAAGGAGCCTACCTATGTTCGTGACGATGTAATGTTTGTCGATATAGTTAATCTTGCAAACCAAATTATTAAGCAGTATTTAAATCATGAAATTGATAGACTTGTTATTATCTATAACCACTTTATCAATTCATTATCTCAGGAAATAGAAACTAAGGTCTTACTTCCAATTAAAGAAATTGAGGGTGAGATTTCAGAGTCTGATTATATTTATGAAAGTGGTATTGAGAACACCTTAAATAAGATACTACCAATGTATATTCAGGATATAATCTATGGAATTATATTAGATGCAAAAACAGCAGAGCATGCAGCACGTGTTAACTCAATGCGTAGCGCAACTGATAACGCAACTGATGTAATTGATAAATTACAGGTGTTATATAATAGATCCCGTCAGGAGGCCATTACAAATGAGCTTAATGATATTGTTGGTGGATCTAATGCAATAGGAGGTAAATAAAAATGTACGGTAAAATTGTACAAGTACAAGGACCAGTCGTTGACGTAAAGTTTGACGATAAGCTACCTAATATTAATGATGCATTAAAGATTAACGTAAGTGCTGATGATAATGCAGGTGTTGCTATTAAATTAACACTTGAGGTTGCACTTCACATTGGTAATGGTGTTGTAAGATGTATCGCAATGGATTCTACAAACGGACTTGTAAGAGGAATGCAGGTAGAGGCTACAGGTGCTCCAATTTCAGTTCCAGTTGGTGAGAAGACACTTGGAAGAATCTTCAATGTTTTAGGAGAGACTATTGATAATGGTGAGCAAATCACTGATTGTGAGAAGAGCCCTATTCATAAGCCAGCTCCAAAGCTTGAGAACCTATCTAATAATGTAGAAATCCTTGAAACAGGAATCAAGGTTATTGACCTACTTGCCCCTTATATTAAGGGAGGAAAAATCGGACTATTCGGTGGAGCCGGAGTAGGAAAAACAGTACTTATCCAGGAGCTAATTCATAACGTAGCTCAGGAGCATGGAGGAATTTCAGTATTCACAGGAGTAGGAGAGCGTACTCGTGAGGGTAACGACCTTTACTTTGAAATGAAGGAGTCTGGAGTTATTTCAAAGACAGCCATGGTATTCGGACAAATGAACGAGGCACCAGGAGCTCGTATGAGAGTAGCTTTAACAGGACTTACAATGGCTGAGCACTTCCGTGATACAGCACACCAGGACGTATTATTATTCATCGATAATATCTTCCGTTTCACACAAGCAGGATCTGAGGTATCTGCCTTACTAGGAAGAATGCCATCAGCCGTTGGATACCAACCAACACTTGCTACAGAAATGGGTAAGCTACAGGAAAGAATTACATCTACTAAGGATGGATCAATTACATCTATTCAAGCAGTATATGTACCAGCTGATGACTATACAGACCCAGCACCAGCTACAACATTCACTCACCTAGATGCAACTACAAACCTATCTCGTAAGCTTACTGAGGAAGGAATATATCCTGCCGTTGACCCACTAGCATCAACATCACGTGCCCTATCTCCAGATGTAGTAGGAGAGGAGCATTATGAGGTTGCTCGTCGTGTTCAACAGCTAATTCAACGTTATAATGAGCTTCTAGACATCATCGCTATCCTTGGTATGGATGAGCTTGGTGAAGAGGATAAGCTTGTTGTTAAGCGTGCTCGTCGTGTACGTCTATTCCTATCACAAAATATGTTCATTGGAGGACAATTCACAGGAGTTCCAGGAGCATTCGTTCCAGTTAAGGAAACAATTAGAGGATTCAAGGAAATCCTTGATGGAGAGCATGATGACCTTCCAGAGGAGGCATTCCGTTTAGTTGGAACTATTGATGATGCAGTAGCTAAGGGTAAGAAGATTCTTGCTGAGCAGGCTAAGGAAGCTGAAAATATTGCAGAGGCTGAGGCTGCACAGGCTGCACCAGTTGATGCTGCACAAGCCCAATAATAAAGGGAGGTGTGCTAGTATATGAAGTTTTTAGTATCAACTCATCAGGGAAAGCTTTATGATGAAGAGCTTGACCATATCATTGTTCATATGGTTGATAATGAGTTCGCAATTCTAAAGGACCACATACCTCTTGTATGTGTTATTCCTTATGGATATATTAAGATGGTACTTGGAAATGAGGTGCTATATCTAGCACTATCTAACGGAGTACTTGAGTTTAAAAATAATGTGGCCACTATAATTGCACAGGAGGCCCACGCTGGAAAGAGCGAGGATAGTGCAAGAGACCACCTAAATGCTATTAGAAAGGAACGCCTTGAGCTTAACCGTAAGGATCAAGGAGACTTTACTAAACAGGAGTCTGAGCTTCTTGATAACCTTAAGAAGGCAAGAGCAGGACGTCTATAAAAAAATTAGCCACTACAAATGTAGTGGCATTTTTGTTATAATTTATTTAGGTGATAAATTATGGAAGCAATTCTTTATTCAGTAACATTTATAATATTCTTTGGCCTAGCCTTTTACTCTCTTCGTGCCTCTCGCCTAGAGGAGGCCTTTAAAAAGGGAAGAGTATTTGAAATAAGGCTAGCCTACTTTTTAATATCCTTGGTAGTAGGTGTCGCAGCCTCTGAGCTATTATATAGAATATTTAGCCTAACAGGGGCTAGTCTATAGGAACAAAGGTTTCATATAGACCACTATCCTCAATTAATGCATTACCCTTTGTAATGTTATTAATTGATTGTATTAGTGAATCAATCATATCACCTGGAGCTGCAAGCCTAAGCGTAATATCCTGCTGATATGATGTATCAAGAATAACCACATCCTTAATTGATGAAAGAAGTGTATTATATGATGAATAATCGAGCTTAACTATTATTGTGTTAAGCTCCTTTTTTATTAATAGCTTAGCCTTTTTTAGGCATTCACTACAGGATTCACTATAGGCTCTTACAAGACCTCCGGCTCCAAGTAGTGTACCTCCAAAATAACGAGTTACAACACAAAGGATATTTGTAACCTCGTTTTTCTTTAAAACATCAAGAATAGGAAATCCTGCAGTTTTTTGTGGCTCACCATCATCAGAGCATTTTTGTATTTCTGCTCTATCTCCTAAAATGTAGCCGTAGCAATTATGAGAGGCATCATAATACTTTTTTCTAGTCTTAGCTAAAATATCATTAACCTCCTCAACTGAGGATACATTATATATAGATGTAATAAACCTAGATTTTAAAATTACTATTTCATTTGAATATGTGCTATCTATATATTTCACCAAAATCACCAACACTATTATAACATAACTTAAAAAAGCATTGAATAAATAAAAGGAGTTTGATATAATTTTAGTGTATTAATAAATAAGTGGCTTTAAATTATGAATATTTTTTGGTATGTTTAAAGACACATTATATAAGATTTTATAGGGAAATGTGCTTAAAACATTTCCTTTTATTATTTTATATAAGGTGGTGAGCTTATGGTAATAGATGCTAAAGCTAAAGAAATTCTTAAAAAGCTAATAGAAAAGGGATATGAGGCTTATATCGTAGGTGGATACGTACGTGATAAGCTTTTAGGTCTTGAGGCCTATGATATAGATATTACCACATCAGCTACACCAGATGAGATTAAGGAAATATTTAATGTAGTAGATAATGGAGGTAAGTATCAATCTCTTACAATAGAGGAGGGTGCTTATTCATTTGAGATTACAACATTTCGTAAGGATATAAGCTATGATGATCATAGACATCCACAAACAGCAATTGCTAAAACCCTTGATGAGGATTTAGTAAGAAGAGACTTTACTATAAACGCTATGGCAGTGGATGTTAATGGTAACATTATAGATAAGCATAATGGTCTTAATGATATAAAGAATAAGGTTATAAGATGTATAGGGGATCCAATAAAGAGATTTGATGAGGATTCACTTAGAATGCTTAGAGCTATCTATTTAACATCAAAGCTTGGCTTTGAGATTGAAAAGAATACAATGGATGCTATCTATGAGAAGGCAGCCCTTGTAAAAGATCTATCTGGTATGAGAAAAAGAATAGAGCTATTTAAGATGATTAAATATAACACTAATAATAGCTATATTGATGTCTTAATCAAATCAAGAATAGTAGATGCCTATAAGCCAATTAAAAAGGCACTATATTTCCTATATAATAATGAAATAGTTACAAATGATATAATACTTGTACTTGCACTTGGAGCAAGGCTTAATAAGGGTATTGATTATTCGCTTGAATATGATAATGAAACAAAGGCCCTATTAAAGGAAATGCTATCTGTAGACCCTACAGATGATATCACCTATATGGATAAATCATTTGAGGCCATAAGGCTTTCAAATGAGGTTAATAGAATACTTGGAAGAGAGCATAAGGATAATATTGATGAATATTATAAAAGCCTTCCTATAAAGGGTATTAAGGGCATAGATGTAACATCATATGATTTGATGGAGCATATTGAGCCTGAGATGATATCTGATATGAAGCAAAGGATAATGAATGCCATCCTTAAGGGAAAAATAAAAAATAGTAAGGATGACATTATGAAATATGTGCTAGAGGAGAAGAAAAAGATGGATGAGGTAATTAAGAGCGTTATATACGCTAAGATTGACCAAATCATGAATAGTGATTCAATGGTTAATCTTATTGTTACATTAGATGATAAAACTAGATATAATCTAAAGCTTGAATGTGAAAGAGCAGTGGATTTATTCTTAAACTGTATATATGAGTTTGAGATTGCACGTAACACTAATTCTGATAAGCTTAGTGCCTATGTAGTTTCATTTAAGCATATTACAGAGGTTGAGGATACAGAAAAGCAAAATGCTATATATCGTAAGTTTATGAGCTCTGCTGTTCTTGACTATACTGAATTAAAGAATGGAATTGACGGATATATTGATTCAATTAAGACTAAGTCATTACATGATATTACAAGGTCTATTATTGATAGATATTCTAATGATTTCTATCTATATCCTGCAGCTGCAAAGCTTCACCATGCTTATGTGGGAGGACTTGCCTACCACACACTTGGTATGCTTGATGTAGCTAAAAGAATGATAGAATGCTATCCATATCTAGACCACGATTTACTAATTAGTGGTACAATACTGCATGATATTGGAAAGGTGATTGAGTTTACAGGTGTTGAAAACACTGAGTATGCTATGAAAGGTCAGCTTCTTGGTCACCTACTTATTGGATGCGATATTATATCACAAACAGCTAAGGAATTAGGCTACACTGGAGACGAGGAAGAGGTCCTAATGCTATTACATATGGTGGCTTCCCATCATGGAATTCCACAATATGGAGCAATTAAAAAGCCTTGTATTGCTGAAAGTGCAATGCTTTGGTTCATTGATTCAATTGATTCAAAGTTTAGAGTTCTTGGGGATGAGCTTGCTAAAACAAAGGATGGTGAGTTTACAGAACCAATTGGAGTTATGGACAGGGTAAAGTTCTATAAGCATAAATAGGCATAACTAACACTTAAAATACACATAAATAGCAACTTGATTTTTGCCCTATATAATGTTATTATATATTATGCGTGATTTTAAGATTTTGAGGAAAAAGGAGTACTTTTCTATGATTAATAAATTCAGATTGAAAACAGTAGCTACATTAGGGATTGGCGCATTATCAGTACTAGCCCTAGCATCATGTAAGCACACATCATACAGCTCTATTGCATATGATGATGTTTACGCTAGCTCAGGAAGCTATTCCATTACAAATGGAGAGCTATGGGAGGAGCTTAAGTGGAACTCATATGAGGTCCTTGGTGAAAAGATTGAATATGCTGTTTTAGCAGATGAGGTAACAGAGGCACAAAGCGCAATTGCTGCCATTTGTGATGATTCATCTGATTTAAGTGTTCAAAAACAAAAGAGATATCTAGATTATCTAGAGCAATTAGCAATGTCAGAGGTTTATGGTGTATCTGAAATTGATGCTGCCAAGGATCTTACTAAGAAGGAGCAAGAGGATTTAGCTCAACAATTCGTTGATAACATGTATATTGATTATCAGGTTGTTATTGATCCACAGGATTTAACTCCATCTACAGTAGAGCAAAATGGAAAGACTATGTTTGCTGATACAAAGTATGAGGAAACATATTACCTATATGACTATTACTATAAGTACGAAATTAAGCTTGCAGAAAAGATTTTCTCATATAATTATCTTGAAGAATACATTGAAGATTATAATGACGATCAGGATGACGAGGATGATTATTATTTCACTGATGCTGACGTTATTTCATACCAAAAGGAGAATTATCAATATGAGGCTGATAGAACAGCTCTATACATCCGTTTTACAGATGAGGATGAAATTGAGAAGACTCTAAGATCATTTGGTATTAAGGTTAGCGATGGAACTATGTATTTTATTCCACAGGCTGACAAGACTAATACAGAATATAATTCATACTATGATGATTTTGATGTAACTGATCAAGCTACAGCTGATAGAAGAATTAACTTCACTCAGGTTGTAGGAGATGGTGGTGTTTTTGAGCTTTATTGCCAAATGTACAATTACATCTATTCATATCGTGATGCAGTACCTACTGTTGTAAGTGCAGCAGGTAATGATACACTTCATAGACGTGATATTACTGAAAAGATTTTAGCATATTTTAATAATAACAATGTTTCAGTAGAGGATATTACTGCTGCTTGGGATAGTGAATTAATTGAATCATTCACATATTCTCAAGAGGATTTAGATGATATTGATACAACATTCAAGCAATATATTTCATCTACATTGCAGGTTGAGCCAGATCTAGCTGATGGAGAATATCGTTATTCTACATCAGGGTACTCTATTGGAGATTATTACTATATGGCATTTAAGATGGCAGAGGACGAGCTTGCTGATGAGTATGTTTTAGTTGATGACATCGAAAATGATACAGAAATTCCTGAGGAAAGATCTGAGTATAGAGCAGAGCTTATTGAAGAAATGATGTGGGAGAAGCTAACAGATTCTTACGTATCAGAGCGTATAAGCGAGGCTTTAGAGGATACTAAGGTTTATATTTATGATGAGGATGTAGAGATTGTTTATGCATACAATGTTGATTCTTATTCAAAGACTCACAAGAATGCACCTACAAAGGATACATTAATGACTGTTGTTTATGACGGTAATAAGACAAACATCACTATTGGTGAGGTTTATGAAAAGCTTGAGGCTGAAAATGGTGTAACGACTGCAATCGACCTATTATCAGAGAAGGCTATTAAGGATACTGATGAGTATGCTGATACTAAGGAAGATATCGATGATTATGAATCTACACTAGATTTATTACTTGCATATTTCGCTGATGGACAAATTAGTGATTATGATGCAAGCCTAGGAAAGTATAACTTCTTAAAGCTATACTTCCATGAGACAGATGTAGATGACATTATTGATAACTATTATAGAATACAGGCTGCAACTGCTAAGATTTTAACAGACTATGCAAATAACACTGCATTCTATGAAATGGTTCAGTCATATGCTAAGGCTGCATATACTGATTCATTTAAAGCAAGTGCTACAAATATTCAAATCTATGTAGATATGGATGAGGATGGAGAGGCTGACCTTGATTTCGATTGGAGTACAGCAATTCCAGGTGATTCATCATCTACATATGCAGATTATGCAATTGAGCTAATGCAAACATTCATTACTCGTATGGAGAATGCTGATGAAACATTTGCTACAACACTATCTTCAATGGTAGAGGAGTATACATCATCAGGAAGATTCACAAACGGTATTGATGAATATGATGGAACTAATACTGAGTATGACCCAACTGAGCCTGAAACAAGATGGGCAAAGTATAAGAGAGCTGGAATCTATGTTACAACTACTGATTACACAGATGTAGCTATCTCTACATATGAGTCATCTTCAGATAATACTGTAGCTACAAACTCAGCTAAGGCTAAGCTACATGAGCTATACAATACAATTTCACTATATGATACATATCCTTCAGAATATCTTGATAGTGCCGACTATGATGGAGATAGTGCCCAAGGTTGGCTTATGACTAACTCTCTTGGAGAGACTATGGGATATTCAATGCTTCTTGTTACTTCATGTACTGTAAGAAGTAGTGCAGAGTTTGACTCTAAGGATGATGTAAACGGAAGATATACTAATATTGTTATTGAGTATGATGATATTGTTAAGACAATTGAAAATATTTATAATGATTCAGAGGATGAGGCTTCAATCAACCAAATCATTCTATTCATCTATGAGTATTTAAATTATGGTACTTCAACATTCTTCCCATCTTCAGTACAATCTTATATTACTGACTTCATTATGCCAGTATATGAGAAGTACACAGGTACAGCTACACAACGTGAGCTATTATTTGCAAAGACACTATCTTCATCAATTTCATTTACAGATAGTGATAATGATTCTAGATTAACAGAGATGATGGCTATCAATAGACGTCAGGATGATAATTATCTTGATGAGTCTGATGAGGCATATCTATTTGATAATTGGTGGACTACAGTATTAACATTAGGGGATGGTGAATAATATGAAGAAGAGTTTTATTTCATTAGCTGTCCTAGGGCTTTCAACAATGGCTTTAGTATCATGTGGGGCAACTGTTAATTCAGAAACTCCATATGGAAATATTTCAAATACAGATTCATATGCTACTCTTGGAGATTATTCAATCTCTAAGAAGCAGCTATATGATTTAATGCGTAGTAGTGGATATAGTACAGTACTTCAAAAGATTAAAGAGGATATGTTCTCTGATATTGTCACTGATAAGACATATTTTGAGTACTCTGAGGCTAATGATCCAGATGATTACTACACAATTAACCAAAATCTTGTAAGTGCAATTTATGGAGCTGCAAGTGTAGAGGCCTATAAGGAGCTTACAGATGAGGAAAAGGCTACTCAAATCGAGAAGTATGTAGATACTTTATTTAATAACGGAACTAAAAAGAGCGATGGAAGCTACTTTACTAAGGCTGATATCGAGGCAATTACTATTTCATATACAACAGATGAGAATGGTGATGACCAATTCGTAGCAGAGTTCCCATATGAGCTATACGAATCATATATATTTGATATGGCTATGAGTAACTATGCTTTAGCCCAACTAAAGAACAAGGACTTCAAGTATTACTATGGAAATAAGTATATTTCTGGAGTTGGAGAGAATAACTATTATGTAGAGGATGAGGATGTTTCAGACTACTATTACTCAACTGGAAAGTATTTCAGAGAGTATCGTGGTATTGTAATTAAGTTTGCATCATATGCTCAAGCTGAGCGTGTTATGCAGCAGGCATTCGCAACTACTGGTTCATCTACAATTGATTCTTCTAATTTCTTAGAGCAATATCTTACAATCTATAATATTAAGAATGCTACTAAGTCTGATTTAACAGAGGATAATTATTTAACTGATGAGCAAACAAACTTATCAGTTACAAAGGAGAAGAATAGACTTACTTCAAACTATTCAGCTACCTTTGAAACATTCTTCAAGGAAATGGAGGATGGAGATTATCTAGACAAGCCATTTAACGTTGATGGTTCATACTACCTAGCATACCGTATTTCTGGTGAAGAGGTAGTTGAGTGGGATGAGCTTGATGATTCACAAAAGGTAGCAGGAGACGGAACTACAGTTTACGACGAAATGCTAGACTACATTCTTGAGAATAAGTCAATTTCAACACTTGCATCAACTATTGTTTCTGATGCATTAGAGGAGCTTGTTGATGATGATGCAATTGAAATCTATGATCCACTTATTGGATATAATTTCAAGCAGGATTATGATGATTTCACATATACATCAACAGCAAATAATGATTATGTTTATAAGTTCACTTATGAGGGTGAGGAATATACATATACTCCAGAGGAGCTATATGAGGAGCTTGAGCCTGCAAACGGAACTTCACTAGCAGTTTCATATTTAAAGAATCAATGGGCATTAGATCTATCATATATGGAGGATCTAATTGATGATGATACATATGATGATTATAAGGATGACCTATCTGATGAGATTAAGTCATTTAAGAAGGGAAATAAGGATGTTTCTAAGAAGCTTGGTACATCTACATACCTTCAAATAACTTATGGTGTATCAACAAAGGCTGAGGTTTTAGCTAATAAGAAGGCTTCAATGATTCTTGACAAGGTAGCTTCATACTTTGGAAATCCAGTAACAAGTGATTCTACATTTGATACAACATCTACATTATTCACTCAATTTGCAGATATTTATGAGGATTTATATGATGCATACTTCAGTGCTTCAATCTCTCATATTCTAATCTCTGTTGATGAGGATTATAGTGGTTCATATTCTGATCCAGATGCATATAGAGCATCTCTTGAAGAAATTGATTCAACACTTGCAGATGAGTTTGATCAGGCAGTATTAAATATTGTTAATGCTATTATTTCTGAGGTACAAATCTTAACTAACCTTGATAATAGTACTAAGACAGTAACAGAAGCATTATCATATATTGTTGATGCATTCAATAATAACTATAAGATTGGTTCATTATCATATACAACAGGTCATGATGTATATTGGAATGACCTAAAGACAGTATTCCCAATTGTATTAACTACTGAGGATCTATCAGAGATTGATTTATTCAGTGCTTCAAATTATATGGAGGAGTTTAGTACAAGAGTTAAGGAATTATATGATAAGGTAATCGATGGTACATATGATGAGGATGAGATGGAGGAGACTGGAATCTTTGAATTCACTACTACTCAAACATCACTTGATTCATTATGTAAGACTACTTATGGATACCATATCCTTAACATCTATGATACTGATGAGGTAGATTCTGCTAAGTTCGAATCATCTTCTGACTCTAAGGCTGATGAGGATGATGAGTATATGCAGTATGAGCATCTAGAGGTTGTATTAATTCCTGATGATGCTGATGGTGGAGACGATGATGATGACGATCCTGAGTATGTAATTTATGCTAATGGATATTCTGATACAGTATATGCATCAGCATCTCAATTATTTGTTTACTTCTATGAGCAAACAATTATGGGATCTCACTCATTACTAAAGACTTCAGTTAACACTGCAATTTCTACAGTATTTAGTGGAGCTATCACATTCTATACATCAACAAACTTCCAAAACTGGAAGTACCTAACTTATGAGCTAGCTGATTTAACATTTACAGATGATGCTGATAAGAAGGCAATGTATACAGATTATCTAGCAAGATCACTATTTAGCTACTCAACACATGAGTTCACACTATATACTGATTGGACAGATACAACAAAGTACAACTGGTCTATTGACTACGACTTCATTTGGTCATAATTAAAATATTAGGATGTATTTCAAAATACATCCTTTTATTATTTTTAAAATTATTATATAATTTTTAATGGTGAATAATATGAAAATAGCTATGGTCGCATCTGGTTCTAAGGGTAATATGTGCTATATAGAATCAGAGAGTACTAAAATATTAATAGATGCTGGTATTTCATGTAAAAGACTTACAAAGTTTTTAGAGGAAAATAGTCTTACAGGAAACTTTAGTGCTATCCTTATAACACATGAGCATACAGACCACATATCAGGCCTATTACAAATAACAAAGAAATATAAATGCCCTCTATATATGACAGAGGGTACACGTAAGGGTATTAGAGAGAAGAGTAATGGTATAAGCATTATAGATAATAATGATGTAAGAATTATTGGACAAAGAGAATCATTTCAAATAGGTGATATCTTTGTAGAATCCTTCCCTACATTCCATGATGTATATGAGCCTTGCTGCTATAAGATTACAGCTCAAAATAGAAGCATAGTATATATAACTGATACAGGATATGTACCTACAGCCTTCTATGAGCTTTTAGCTAATGCAGATTGCTATGTTATGGAGGTAAACCATGACCCAGAGCTTTTAATGACATCATCTCGTCCCTATGAAACAAGAGTAAGAATCCTTGGAGATTCAGGACACCTTTCAAATGAGGATGGATTAGAGCTTTTATCTCATATAATGGGAGATAAAACACATCTTGTGTTCTATGCCCATATATCTGAGGAATGTAATTTGTGGAATATAATAGAGGCTGAAAGTAAGAGAATATATGAAGGATATAGCCTTGATGTAACAGGTATTCGCTTCATATATACAAATCAGCTTCCTACAGAGGTATTTAGCCTATGAAAATAGAAATTATAAGTGTTGGAAAAATAAAGGAGCAATACTTCAAGGATGGTATTGCTGAATATAAGAAGAGGCTTGGAAAGTATTGTACTATTGAGGAAAAGGTATTAAATGATGAGCCGATTAAGGATATGGATAGTGAAGCCCTATGCGCTGAGGTTAAGCGTATAGAGGGCGAAAGAATCCTTAAGGCTATTTCTCCTCAGGCCTTTGTTATAGCCCTTGATTTAAGGGGTGAAATGCTTGATTCAGTAGAGTTTGCACAAAAGCTTGATCAAATATTTGCATATAAGGCTGGAACTATAGATTTTATTATTGGAGGATCCCTTGGATTAAGCCCTGAGGTTATCAAAAAAGCTGATTATAAGCTATGCTTTTCAAAGATGACTTATCCTCATAAGCTTATGAAGCTAATCCTCTTTGAGGCTATCTATAGAGCATTTAAAATTAATAATAATGAAACATATCACAAATAAAATTTGCCCTTCATTGGAGGGGCATTTTTAATTATTTTAAAAGTCAAGTGGTTTTATTGACTAAAATATGGGTATGTGATAAAATTGTAAATGGTATAAATCGCATAGATTTTAAACAAATTCGGAGGAAAAAATAAAATGTCAAATGTACAAAATTTACCATTAATTAACGAAGTTAATAAGAAGGAAGTTAAGCCAGTAAAGATTATGCAATTTGGAGAAGGAAACTTCTTACGTGCATTCGTTGACTGGATCGTAAACCAAACTAACAAGGCAACTGATTTCAATGCAGGTGTTGTAGTAGTACAACCAATGCCATTCGGACGTTGCGCAGAGCTTGCAAAGGCTGATGGTTTATATACATTATATCTACAAGGATTACAAAACGGTAAGGCTGTAAGAGAGCATGAGGTTATCAAGTGCTTACAAGACTTTATCGATCCATATACTCAATATGACAAGTATTTAGAGTATGCAGCATCAGATGATCTTGAGTTTGTAATTTCAAACACAACTGAGGCTGGAATTGCTTATGATGAGACTGATACTGATTTAACAGTATGCCCTAAGTCTTATCCAGGAAAGCTTCTTGCTTTCTTAAAGAAGAGATATGAGCTTGGTAAGAAGGGATTATTCATTATCACTTGCGAGCTTATTGATTACAATGGTAAGGAGCTTAAGAGAGTTCTTGTTGAGCAAGCTAAGAACAACAAGCTTGATGAGAAGTTCATCAACTGGATGGTTACAGAGAACAAGTTCTACAATACTCTAGTTGACCGTATCGTTCCAGGATACCCTCGTAATGAGGCTGAGGAGTTCCAAACAGCTCTAGGATACCAAGATCAAAACATGGTAGTTGGAGAAATCTTCCACCTATGGTGTATTGATGCTAACACAGTTGAGGACAAGGCAGAGGCTAAGGCTAACCTTGAGGCTCTAAGAGCTAAGCTTCCAACTGAGAAGGCTAACCTAAACGTATTATTCGTTGACTCAATCGTACCTTACAAGCAAAGAAAGGTTAAGATTCTTAACGGATCACATACAACTTTAGTTCCAGTTTCATACCTAGCTGGTATTGATACTGTAAGAGAGACTATCGAGGATGAGCAAATTGGAAAGTTCGTTAAGGAATTCATCTTCAATGAGGTTATCCCTACAATTGATATCCCTGAGGATCAAATGATTGCTTACTCTAATTCAGTATTAGAGCGTTATATGAACCCATATGTTCGTCATGAGCTTATGAGTATCGCTTTAAACTCTGTAACTAAGTATAAGACAAGAGTTTTACCTACAGTTCTTCAAAATCTTGAGAAGGGTAAGATGCCAACTCACGCATTATTCGGACTTGCTGCATTAATCGCCTTCTATAAGGGAGAAAGAACAATCAATAATACAACAATCGCATTAAATGACGATCCTAAGTTCATTGAGTTCTTCAAGAACGAGTGGGCTACATTCGACGGAACTAAGGAGTCAGTATGCAAGATTGTTAAGGACACTCTAGGAATGAAGGATCACTGGGAAGTTGACCTTAACGAGTGTGCAGGTGTAACAGAGTTCGTTTGCAACGCTGTATACGCAATCGCTACAAAGCCTATGCGTGAAGCATTAAAGGAAATTGTAAAGTAATAATTAAAATATAATACATACTAAATGTATGAGTAAAAGGGTGATAAAATGAACGATTATATTATAATACACCAAACTGATAATGTTGCAGTAGTACTAAGACCTTATAAGAAGGGTGAAGTAGTAGAAGGAGTAACATTATTAGAGGATATTCCACAAGCACATAAGGTAGCATTAAAGCCTATTGCTAAGGGAGAAAATATTATTAAGTATGGTTCACCTATTGGACATGCAACATCTGACATTAAGCCAGGTATGCATGTTCATACTCAAAACGTTGCAACTAACCTTGATGACGTTATTGAGTATAAGTATGAGCCAAGCTATCCACCTGTTCTAGGATATAAGTCAGATAGAACTGTTGATGTATACGCTCGTAAGAGTGGTGAGTATGGTATTAGAAATGAGCTATGGATTGTACAAACTGTAGGATGCGTTTCTGGTATGGCTCGTGATATGATCGAGCAATTTAAGGCTCAATATGATACATCAGAGATTGATGGTATTTATACATTCCAACATCCATTCGGATGCTCTCAAATGGGAGGAGATCTTGCATTAACAAGAACTCTTCTTCAGGATATGGTTAAGCATCCTAATGCAGGAGGAGTTCTTGTATTAGGACTTGGATGTGAGGAGAACCAAGTAGATAAGTTTAGAGATACTCTTGGTGAGTATGATGAGGACAGAGTTGAGTTCCTTATTGCTCAAGAGTATGCTGACGAGGTTGAAGAGGGAGTTAAGAGACTTAAGAAGCTATATGACAAGATGAAGGGTGATAAGAGAGTTACAAAGCCTCTATCAGTACTTCGTATTGGTCTTAAGTGTGGTGGTTCTGATGGTATGTCAGGAATTACTGCAAACCCACTTCTAGGACGTCTATCTGATTTCTTATCATTAAATGATGCTACAACAGTTTTAGGAGAGGTTCCTGAAATGTTCGGAGCAGAGAAGCTATTAATGGCTCGTGCTAAGGATGAGGCAACATTTAATAAGATTGTAAAGCTTATTAATGATTTCAAGATTTATTTTAAGAATCATCATCAGGTTATTTATGATAACCCATCACCAGGAAACAAGGCTGGAGGAATCACTACTCTTGAGGATAAGTCACTTGGATGTACTCAAAAGGGTGGAGCTTCTAAGGTTAATGGAGTTCTAGCTATGGGTGAAAGAGTTGAGGAGAAGGGTCTTAACCTAATTTCAACTCCAGGTAATGACTTGGTTGCAGTTACAACACTTGCAGCTGCAGGATGCCAAATGGTATTATTCACTACTGGACGTGGAACACCATTTGGAGGATTTGTTCCAACTGTTAAGGTTGCAACAAATAGTACTATGGCTAATAAGAAGCAAAATTGGATTGATTTCAATGCAGGTGATTTAGTAGATAAGATGGATATGGATCATCTACTTGAGAACTTCATCGATCTAATTTGTGATATTGCATCTGGAAAGAAGCAAACATGTAATGAAAAGAACAACTTCCGTGAGATTTCAATCTTCAAGGATGGAGTAGTTCTATAATTACAAAAGAAAGAGAAGGAGAAAAACGTAATATGCAAAATTTTATGGATAAGGATTTCTTACTAACTACTGAGACAGCTAAGAAGCTATATCATGAGCATGCAGAAGGAAAGCCTATTATTGATTACCACTGCCACCTACAACCAAAGGAGATTTATGAGGACAAGAAGTTCCGTAACCTTGCTGAGGTTTGGCTAGGAGCTGGAGACAGATACGGAGACCACTACAAGTGGAGAGCTCTTCGTGCTAGAGGATATGAGGAGGATTCTATTTCAGGAAACGTTCCTGGAAAGAGCCAAGAGGAGTCAGACTACCAAAAGTATTATCAATTTGTTGAGTCTATGCCTTATTTCGTAGGAAACCCTCTATATCACTGGTCTCACCTTGAGATGCAAAGATATTTCGATATCTATGATGTAATTAATACAAAGAATGCTAAGAAGATTTGGGATGCAGCTAATAAGAAGCTTGAAACTTTAACTGCACGTGAGATGATGTACAAGTTCAACGTTAAGGTTGTATGTACTACTGACGACCCAGTTGATGATCTTCACTACCATAAGCTAATGAAGGAGGACAAGACTTTAAAGGTTGAGGTTCGTCCTGCATTCCGTCCTGACAAGGCTATTAACGTAGAGCTTGACTGGTTCGGAGCTTGGGTTGAGCAATTATCTAAGGTTGTTGGATACAAGCTTGACTCTGTTGATGCCTTAACTAAGGCTTTAGCTGAGCGTATCGAGTTCTTCCATTCAATGGGATCTCGTCTATCTGACCACGCTCTAGACGTAGTTCACTATGCACCTGCTACTAAGGAAGAGGTTAACGCAATTTATCTTAAGGGATTAAAGAACGAGCCTATTACTTCTGAGGAAGAGGACAAGTATAAGGGATATATTCTATTATTCTTAGGTAAGGAGTATGCTAAGCATGGTTGGGTACAACAATACCATATCGGTGCTTTAAGAAATAACTCTAAGTCTATGCTTAAGAAGATCGGACCAGATACTGGATTCGATGCTATCGAGGATCAAGTTTATATGGAGAAGCTTTCTGCATTACTAGGAGCTCTAGATGCTGCAGATGCACTTCCTAAGACTATTCTTTATGATCTAAACCCTCGTGACAACTATGCCTTAATGGTATTAGCTGGATGCTTCCAAAAGGAAGGAGTTAAGAACCGTGTTCAAGTAGGTACTGCTTGGTGGTTCCTAGATCAACAGGATGGAATGAGACAAAATATGGAGACTATGATGCAGGTTGCTATCATTTCTCAAACAGTTGGAATGCTAACTGACTCTCGTTCATTCTTAGCTTACCCTCGTCATGAGTACTACAGACGTCTTCTTTGCCAAATGCTTGGTAATCTAGTTGAGTCAGGACAATATCCTGCAGAGGAGCTAGATACACTAGGACAAATCGTTGAGGATATCTGCTACAATAACGCTCACGAGTATTTCGGACTATAAGATTAAAACATTAATAAATAAAGGCTTGAAAACATCAAGCCTTTATAATATTTAAGGAGGAATGGCTTTTGTTTTCAATTAATACTGCATTAATTAGGTTAATGGAAGAAACAGAAACTACAGAAACTACTACTGAAGAGACTACGACATCAGTTGATTTAACATCAAAGGATTGGTGGCTTGGAAAGTGGGAGGATTTAAAGGAGTGGGCTACTACTAAGGGTGTAAGATATTTACTTGCATTCTTTGTAATGCTTATCTGCTTAAAGATAATTGATCTTGTCTGCAAGAGATTCTATAAGCGTCTTATTAAAAGACAGGCAGATGCTACAATATCAAAGGTATTTGTAGGTATTGCATCTAAGGCCTTAAAGCTTGTAGTATTCTTAATGTTTTTAGCATATATTGGAATTGAAACAGCATCAGTTTCAGCCATTATTGCAGCCTGCTCAGTTGGACTTGGTCTTGCTGTCCAGGGAGCATTATCAAACTTTGCTGGAGGTATATTAATTATCCTTACACGTCCATTTAGAATTGGAGATTACATTGAGGCACAGGGTAAGGCTGGTACAGTAGAGGATATTCATCTATTCTATACTGAGGTTGTAACTGTTGATAATGTAATTAATATGATTCCTAATGGAATTCTTGCTAACGGAGTTATTACAAATAAGAGTATGAAGGATACTCGTCGTGTAGACGAGGTATTCCCAATTTCATATGATACAGACTTTGCTAAGGCAGAGGCTATCATTATTGATATTTGTAAGAAGAATAAGCTAGTCTTTACAGACCCAGCTCCATTCTGCCGTATCTCTAACTATGGAGATTCATCAATTGACCTTACATGCCGTGTATGGGTTAAGGCTAGTGATTACTGGGATGTACACTTCTACCTATTAGAAGAGGTTAAGAAGGCATTCGATCTTAATAATATTGAAATTCCATACAACAAGATGGATTTATATGTTATTAATAAAAATCAGGAGGCTCCTGAGGCTATCGAGGCTCCAAAAAAGGTTAGTGTAAAGAAGAGCACTACTACAAAAAAGACCGCTACTTCTAAAAAGTAATAAAAAATAAAGGATGTAAGCAATTACATTCTTTTTTTACTCTAATAAAGTTATATAATTAAGGAGTTGAGGTATTTAATTATGAACTTTACAACTACATTATTTAATGTACTTATCGTTTTATTATTCGCTTTCCCAGCCTTTATTCTGGCAAAGCTTAAAAGAGTAGATGCAGCGCATTCAAAATCAATCGCAACAATTCTATTATATATGCTATCACCATGCATGATTATAAATGCCTTCCAGGGTGTTGAGAGAAGCAAAGAGATGGTTAAGAATATGCTAATATTTACCCTAATCACTCTAGGACTACAGCTTATTATGATTGGTACGGCTTTTCTTGTGGCTTATATTTTAGATAGGAAAAGACCAGAGGAAAATCATTTAAAGAAGGTAGGCCTTGCAGGTACTGCTCTTGGTAATGTTGGATTCTTTGGACTTCCTATAGTAACAGCCCTATTACCAGATTATCCTGAGGCTGCAGTATATTCATCACTATTTGTATTATCAATGAATCTAATAATCTTTACTGTTGGAGCCTATGCTGTAACAGGAAAGAAGGAATATATGAGCATTAAGGGTATTATTCTAAACCCTACTACTATATCAGTTATAGTAGCTTTAATACTATATGGCTTTGATGTACATTTTGAGGATACTATGGGAGACTTTGGACCTATATTTGATAATGCTATAGAGCTTCTTGCCAAAATGACTACCCCAGTATCTATGATAGTTCTTGGTATAAGGCTTGGTACTACATCACTAAAAAAGGTATTTACAAACTACCATGCCTATATAGTATCTGCAGTAAAGCTTGTAGTATTCCCTCTTATGTGCTATGTAATAGTTTATTTTACACCACTACCATACTCAATGAGGGCATCTATTGTAATCCTTGCCTGTGCACCTTGTGCATCAGTATTATTAAACCTTGCAGAAATGCTAGGTTCAGAGCAGGAGTATGCAGCTAATGTAGTATTAATCTCTACATTATTATCTGTTATAACTGTTCCTTTAGTTCTTTTAATTCTTTAAAATTATTTATAAATGTGTTATCATATAATAGATTGGAAATTGGAGTTGAAAATATATGGAATTTGATCATAAGAAAATCGAAAGTAAATGGCAAAAATATTGGGATGAGCATGAGACATTTAAGACTGATGTTTGGGATTTTTCAAAGCCTAAATATTATGCCCTAGATATGTTCCCATATCCATCAGGACAAGGACTACATGTAGGACATCCAGAGGGATATACTGCGACTGATATCGTATGTCGTAAGAAGAGAATGGAAGGATATAATGTATTACATCCAATGGGATTTGATTCATTTGGTCTTCCAGCAGAGCAATATGCTATTAATACAGGTAATCACCCAGAGGGATTTACCTTAAGAAATATAGATACATTTACAAAGCAATTAAAGATGCTTGGATTCTCATTTGATTGGAGTAAGCAGGTATCTACCTGTGACCCTAAGTTCTACAAGTGGACACAATGGATCTTCAAGCAGCTTTGGAAGGATGGACTAGCTCGTCAAATTGATATGCCAGTTAACTGGTGTGAGGAGCTTGGTACAGTACTTGCAAATGATGAGGTTATTGATGGTAAGTCAGAGCGTGGAGGATTCCCTGTTGTACGTCGTAATATGAAGCAATGGGTACTAGATATCCCTGCTTATGCAGAAAAGCTTCTTGCAGGACTTGATACCATTGATTGGCCTGAATCTACTAAGGCAATGCAACGTAACTGGATTGGTAAGAGTGTAGGAGCTCACGTTACATTTAAGGTAGATAATACTGATTATAATTTCACTGTATTTACAACTCGCTGTGATACATTATTTGGAGCTACATACTGTGTACTTGCTCCAGAGCATGAGCTAGTTGATTTAATCACTACAGATGCTCAAAGAGATGCTGTTAAGGCATACAAGGCTGAGTGTAGTAAGAAGAGCGATTTAGAGCGTACTGAGCTTAATAAGGAAAAGACTGGAGTATGGACAGGAGCTTATGCAGTTAACCCTGTTAATGATAAGAGAATTCCTATCTACATTTCAGACTATGTTCTAGCTTCATATGGTACAGGTGCTATTATGGCAGTACCTGCACATGATCAAAGAGATTATGACTTCGCTAAGAAGTTTAACCTAGATATTATCCAAGTACTTGAGGGTGGAGATATCAGTGAGAAGGCATATGAGGAGGATGGTCTTCATATTAATTCTGGATTCCTTGATGGTCTTAATAAGGAGGACGCAATCAATAAGATGATTGCCTTCCTTGAGGAGAAGGGAATTGGAAAGAAGAAGATTTCATATAGACTTCGTGAGTGGATATTTGCACGTCAAAGATATTGGGGAGAGCCAATCCCTGTAGTTCACTACAAGGATCATGATGAGATTCTTCCTGATGATGAGCTTCCACTTGTATTACCTGAGCTTGATGATTACAAGCCAAAGGTAAATGGTACAGCACCACTTGAAAATGCCGAGGATTGGAAGAAGTATACAAATCCAAAGACTGGTGAGGTTGGTAAGCGTGAGACTAACACAATGCCAGGTTCAGCAGGATCTTCATGGTATTTCCTACGTTATATTGATCCACAAAATGATAAGGCCTTCGCAGACCCAGAGCTATTAAAGCACTGGATGCCAGTAGACCTATATGTTGGTGGACCAGAGCATGCGGTAGGACACCTATTATATTCTCGTTTCTGGAATGAGTATTTATATGACAAGGGACTTGTACCTTGTGCAGAGCCATTCAAGAAGCTAGTTCACCAAGGAATGATTCTTGGAACTAACGGAGAAAAGATGAGTAAGTCTCGTGGAAACGTAATTAACCCAGATGATGTAGTTAATGAGTATGGAGCAGATACACTTCGTTTATACGAAATGTTTATGGGACCACTTATGGCAGAAAAGCCATGGAGCGAGACAGGACTTGATGGAGCACGTAGATTCCTTGATAGAGTATACCGTTTCACAGTATCTGAGGATACAAAGAGCAAAATGGTAGATACTCCAGTTAAGGAGCTTGAGCTATTATATAACCAAACTGTAAAGAAGGTATCTGAGGATTATGATTCTCTAAGCTTCAATACAGGAATCTCTCAATTAATGATTTTCTTAAATGAGGCTTCTAAGGCTCCTAAGATTTCAAGAGAGTATGTAGAGGGACTTGTAAAGATGCTATCACCAATAGCACCACATATGTGCGAAGAGCTTTGGGAGAAGCTTGGACACACAAATACTATTGCATATGAGGCATGGCCAAAGTATGATCCAGCTAAGCTTGTAGCATCTACAATTAATGTAGTTGTTCAGGTTAACGGAAAGCTTCGTGATACCCTAGAGGTAGCACAGGACGCATCAGCTGATGATATTAAGGCTATGGCATTAGCTTCTGAAAAGGTTAAGAAGTTTACTGATGGATTAAACATCGTAAAGGTTATTGTAGTACCTAAGAAGCTTGTAAATATCGTTGTAAAGTAATAAATTAGGGCAGTGGTTAAGACCACCGCCCTTTTTTGAATTATATATATTTATATATAAAGGCTTTTGAAATCGTTTATATAAGTTTGCTTTTTCTCTTAAAAGAGAGTATAATTACAATGAGATAAATTTGAAATCTTTCTTTTGTCATACGACAAATGAGTTTATTAGATTGTAATATAAGAAGAAATATATTAGTAGAATTACAAAAGAAACTAGAAAAGAGTTATTAATTCATACTCAGAGGGGAGCATGATATTATGAAGAAAAATTTAATATTATCAATAGTATCATTATGCTTAGCCTCTATGCTTATGGTATTTATGACATTTGCCTGGTATACAACAAACTCACAGGTCTCAGCTAGCGTTTTAAATGTTAAGGTTGAGGGTAAGGATTGTGATGTTACAATTGAAACCTATCAAAGTGGCTCTTGGGTAGAACTAGATGAGCTAGCGTTTGATAACATAGAGCCAGGAGATACATTCTATTTTAGATTAAAGGTTATATGTGCATCTTCATCTACAATTAATGCAGAGCCTTCAAGCTATTCATCAGCAGCTATAAGCGGTGATGATGGACTTGTAGTTGATTTAGATGAAATGGAGATCACGTACCAAGGAGTATCACTATTTAGCATTGAGGATGATTATACAGTAAAGATTGATGATGTTGTTGTTTATAACATTAACCAAACAACAGGTGCTATAACAATCGTTGATGATTATGGTATTGCGAATGCATTTAATACCTATAATCTTGGTACAAGTGTTACAGGAGCACCAAGCATTGCAGGTCTTACTGGAAATGACTTGGATTCATTAATCTTTGGTGATGGTGTATCACTTGCGTCAGGTACTTCATATGCTTACTTTGCATTAGAGTATGAGGATTATGACTCATCTACTGAAGCAGATAAGGAATATGCAAGTAACAATTACTTTGTATATCAGGTGCTAACTATTTCAGCACTTAATGTCTTTATAGGATAATTTAGAGATTATGATTATAAAGGAAAGGAGGAGGTATAAATGAATAAGCGTACTATACTTGCGATAGCAACTTCATTTTTAGCACTAGCGTTTCTAAGCGTTGGTATCGTTTCAGCCTGGTTTTTAAACCTAAAGCAAACTCAATCAATAGAAGCTTCAACAAGTGGAATCGTATTCTCATATACAGTAGATAGCGAAACTACTACAGTTGATACAGGAACAAACTGTAAAACATTTGATGCTGGTAATTTAACCTTCTTCGGTCCAGATGATCCAGATGCTGCATATTGCTTCACATATAGCCCTACATGTGTTCTTGTAGTTGAGTATACAAACAAGTGTAAGGTAAACATCGATATAAATATTGATGTAGTATCAGCAACAACTCCAGCTGATGGGGATCCATATTGTGCAGGAATTATTACAGGATCTGAGCTTGAAGTAGAAGAAACAGTAGAGACATTAGATACTTACTTTACTGAAAATGAGTTAACAAATGAGTATACAATTTCATCTTTAGCACCAGCAGAAAGTGCAAAGATTTACTTATACCTTTATGGATATCAGCCAACTACGGCATCAAATAATGATTTCCTAAGCGAAAGCTATGGATTTACATTAACAATGACTGCCATTAAGGAGGTAGCTTAGTATGAGAAGAAAGCTAACTATTGCCTTAATTGTTACATTTGCATTACTTGTTACTGTTAATGCAGTTGTATTTGCAGAATATTATTTTACACGTTCAGTAACAGATACAGCTGTAGATCTAGCAAATATTGAGCTAGGATCATACAACTATCTAGACTATACATCATATGATAGTGATGGAAATATGAAATATACAGTTAATGATGATGGTACTTATGAGGCGGTAAGAACAAATACCCCTACTACAATATCAACAGCAAGCATAACTGGATATGCATCATATAAGGATTCACACCTATCAGATCCAGATGAATATAGCTATCTTAACCAATATGGTTACCAATTCTCATTTACAAATACTATTATGGTATATGCAAGAGTTCAGGTTAGAAACTCATGGATTTCACATAGAATCTATAATACAGGTAGAGTTGAGAACGTAACTATCGTATCAAGTGCAGAGCTATTTGATAACGTAGGTAGCGAATGGAAATATGATGTAACTACAGGATATATTTACTATAGAACTGCTATAGCTGCATCAGAAACAGAAAATACTCTAACATTCGATATTGATTCAAGCTATTATTATGAATCTGATTCAACAGCTACATCATATCGTGAATATGTAATGGCCGAGCTATCATTTAATGTTGATATAATTCAGGCTAACCGTGCAGAAGCACGTTGGGGAATTTCTAATATCAGGGAGTTTTTAGCAGATTAATTAATTGTTGAAGAATAAGGATGTGATTAATATGGTAAAAAATAAGAATAGAAAATTACATATACTTATCTCAATGCTTTGCGTATCTATTGCGCTAATCATTGGGATTTTTGCCATTAGTTTTGTAGGAGGTGGCGACGATAGTGATAAGTTCTCAAAGAACACATCACACTATATTTCATCACAAGATGAAATCTCAGAGGTTACAGAGTCTGATAAGACATATGTTAGCATTTCTGACTTCACAACAAGAAGCGGAGCAACTGTAACTTTAACATCTACACCATCTGCATCTTCATACATTTCAATTTCTTCAGCAGAGGAGCTATATTGCTTCTCATACATTTGTAATGTATACACATCTTTATTAGCATATAATTATGAGCTAGTTAATAACATTGATTATTCATCAATGGCAAGCAACTATCCATTCCTACTTGTAGGAACAGAGACAGCATTTAGTGGTACATTTAATGGAAATGGATTTGAGATTTCAAATCTAAAGCTTGCAAACCTAACTGATGCTAACATTTCGAACTTTAACGGAACAGGAATTGATTATACAAATATTAATTATTATGCAATGTTCGCTCAAAATAGCGGAACAATTACAAAGCTAGGATTAGTTGATGTAAATATCAATATTAACTGTTCTTCAACAGCTACAAGCCTAGAATATGTTGCACCACTATGTGGATATAATACAGGAACTATTGAGTACACTTATGTAACTCAATCAACAGCATTTGAAAACTCAACAGTACAAAATGATGCCATCACAAATGAGGCAGGTATTACTTGTGAAGGTTCATACACTGTAGCAGGAGCAGTATCAGTAAATGCTGGATCATATAAGGATTCATATACAATTTATACAATTGTTGTAAATATGACTATTAGTTCTGTTGTCTCAATGCATGAGATTTTAGCAGAAAATACTGGAACAGCATCAAATCTATACTATTATAACTACACATTATTAGATTTAACATATAATGATGGAGATTCTACAGAGGTTCCAAAGTATAATACATATTATCTACCATATGTTAGTTCAAGAAACCATGTAACTGGTACAAACTATGCTTCAAGTGTAGATAATCTAACAACTGATGTTGCATCCTCATCTTCAACTTGGTATACATACAAGAGTTATGGTACTGCACAGGAGTCTAACCTAAAGAGTGTTATTACATCACCAATCCAAAGAGGATTAGCATATGATAGTAGCACTAAGACATTTGCAATCGACGATGCTTTCAATTATATCTATATGTATGAGCTTATGAATAGTAATTCATACTTTGCATCAAGCGCAGTTACATATGAAATTGAAAATGATATAGATTTACAATATGTACCATCATCAACTTATGCTTATGATGGTTCAATTGGAGCAACTATTACAGGAGTTGAGGATTCTTCAAGAACTACAACAAAACTTGTAGACGGAACTTATTCTAGCTGCCCTACAATTATGAACGCTTATGTTTATAATACTGTAACTACAGAAGGAGTAGAGTGCTACGGAGTATTCCCATATCTTACAGGAACTGTATCAAACCTTAACTTCTATTTCAGTGATGAAATTACAACAGAGAATCTTGATTCTACAACTAATATTCGTGCAGTAGGAGCTGTTTCAGGATATGCTGAAGGAGCAACTATTTCAAATGTAAATGTTAGTGCAAATATCGATTTAACAAATGCTGGAAGAGTATATTGTGGAGGAATTACTGGTATTCTTGGTGGTTCTGGAAGCATTACTAATGTAACAACAGCAGGAACTATTGATGGTGGAAGTATTGATTCTATCGCTACAGACACAATATCTGATTTCGTTGATGGAATCGCTATTGGAGGAGTAGTAGGATATATTATTACTTCATATGGAAATGTTGATACAGCATTAAATACAATGACTATTACTACTCCAGATAACTCAACAGGAGTTGATATCTCTGTTGGAGGAGTTATCGGAGCTGGATATACAGAAACTGCAGAAAACCTTGCTAACAAGGGATCAATTGAATATGTTGGAACATATGCTACTGCATATGTGGCTGGAGTTATTGGAAATCATTTAGGAGTTTCTAAGCAAGTAACTTCATTCCATAACCAGGGATCAATTACAATTGATGGAAGTGCTACAACACTTTATCTTGCAGGGGTAACAAATGCAAATATTCAAACATCATCTGGAACAATTACTGCATCAGCACTAAAGAACTCACATTCTAAGTATGTATACTATGCTGATTCTTTCACAAATGGTGGAGAAATAACAGTAAGTAGTGCTATTACATATTATGCTGGAGTTGCAAACATTTTAAGTGCAAACGAATTTATTTCAGAGGTATCTGGATTCTATAATCTTGCATATTATTATTCTGGTACATCAAATACTAAGACATATCTTGGTAGCGCATCAGTAAATGCATCACTAGTACCTACATTTGGTGCTGTAATTTGTACAACAGCATCATCATCTTCAGGATTAGTAGAGGCTACAACAGTTTATAACTTTAGAACTTATACATTTAAAACATCTGCAGCAATTAGCTCTGCAATCACTTATATGGGAGCAATTGCAGGTAACTATGTTACTTCTGAGGATATAAGAAATGAAGGAGATTTAACATTTAATATTACTCAAGCGATTAGTGGAAATGTTGTAATCTCTGGATTACTACAAGAGGTATCAACTGGAAGTACAGCAACAGCTCTTTACAATGGTGGAAATATTACATTTAATCAATCAGCAACTATTTCAGCAATTGTATGTATTTCTGGTATCGCATATAAGAATAATGCACAAGCAGCATCATTCTATGCAACATCTGACCCAATGTCATCTGACTTTGATGTAGATACAGTTGGATCAATTGATAGTGCAATCAATTCTGGTGCTATAGCATTAAAGTTTACAGATATAGCTGATAGCTCTACACTTAGTGCTTCATCAAGCTACAATATTACAAAGGGACTATATATTGGTGGTATTACAGCACAAAATCTATCATCAATTTCAAACTCATTTAATATTGGAGATGTTTCAAGCTCAACAGATTTATCATCTAATATTCATAGTATCCTTGGTGGTATTACAGGTCTTCAAACTGGCGCTTATGGTATGATTATTAACTGCGCTAACGATGGAGCTATTAGAAATGTTAATATGAGCGGTAATGGATATATTTTTGCCGGAGGAATTGTTGGAAGAAATGAAATTACTACAACATCATCAGCATATGCAAGTGGAGCAACATATCAATACATTATCTTCACTATTAACTATGGACTTGTAGAAGCATTCAGTGGAAATTCTAATGGAGCAGCTACTTCAACAAGCTGGATTACAGTATATTCATGTGCCGGTGGTATTATGGGTGATGGTTTATGTAATATCATAAACGTTACTAACTACGGAAATGTATATGGTTCAGAAATTGCCGGAGGAATTATTGGAAGTACTAACTTTGATAGATTCCAA
>JAILRQ010000053.1 GCA_024698125.1 Acholeplasmatales bacterium | reverse complement strand
TATTAATCCATCAAAGAATGGAAATAAAACATTAGAACTATATATCGCCTGGCTTTTAGGCATAGTTAAAGAAATAGGATATGTATCATCTGCATTTAAATACTTTTCATCGTACTGAAACAAATAACCATCATCGGTTTCAGTAAGTGTTCCAGCATATAAACCATTATAATATATGTATCCAATTCTACTCATTTATCTCACCATCCTTCATCCTTGAAGGGGCTAGTGTATATCCAAACATTAAAAGGGCTTGGTTAACCTTATCTAATCTTACTGTTTTCTTTCCCTGCTCAAGCTCTCTTATAAATCTTAATCCTAATCCACTCTTTATAGCAAAGTCCTCTTGAGTCATATTATATTTTTTTCTTTGTTGCTTAATAAATTTCCCTATTTCATTAGTCATATTATCACCGTTTTATAACCTTTCGGGTATATTTTAACATTGTTTTATTAAAATTGCAACCTTTCGGGTATAATTTGATATAAAAACAGTTATTTTATACCCTTAAGGGTGTATTTTAGAAGATAATGCTTTCAAAGAAAAAAGTAAGGATTTCTCCTTACTTCTTTAAATCTCTTACTGTTGAATAAAGCTCAACTGACTCATCCATTCCCTTTTGTGAAACAAGTCCACAAATAAGGTTTTGATCTAAGGCATCTCTAAATGCCTGTGCATATTTTGCAAGATCATTTTGAGTTGTGTTTAAAAGCTCAATTCTTCTTTGCTTCATAAGCTCATAAGTCTTACCCTGTACAAGATTATTGAAGGCTATTACTCCTCTTGTTGAAGGATGAAGATCTGCATCAAGAGCTCCTATAGCTCCAATCTTATACTTTAGCATATCATCTCTTGAAGGCTTTAATCCCTCAATAAACTCTGGCATTTTCATATAGATTTCATTAGTCTTTATTGAATTTGGATCACGGTATGATGATAGTAATAATCCACCATCCTCAGTAATACGAATAAGTGAACCATATGCTCCTCCAAGAACACGTACATTCTGCCATAAATAATCTAAGGCTAGGGCATTTCTTAATACATAAAGCTCTCCATTAAATGTAGTTGAAAGATTACCAAATCTTCCAATATAGTTCGCATCATATGGTGTCTTAATACCTTCATTTAATACCTCAGGCTTAAGCTCATTATCCTTATATCTTTCACTATTATCACTAAGCCTATTATAGAAGGCCTCTGCACTTCTTAATACCTTATCCTTATATTCAGCATCTACTGTATAATCAAGTACGAATCTAGACTTGGTAAAGATAATATTTGTAAGTGACTCTAGATTAGATACAATCTCCTTATACATAGAGCTAAAGTTATCAACAAGCTCACTTATAAAATCAAGATATCCAATACCTGATAGCATATCAGATAGATAATAGAACTTAGATACATATGAAGCAGCACGAGTCGCTGATACTAAGTGTCCTATACCAGAAATTGATTGCTCTGCTCCTGCCTTAAATGTATTTAATACATCCTTTAATCTATCCTTATCATTAAATACTGATTCCATCATCATCTCTAATGATAGGTTTGTTGCATAATCAAGCTCATCAATTAATGAAGATATTCTTACATCAAAGTATAGGGCGTAATCATCTCCCATACGAGAGATTAGCTTAAGTGGTGTAACAATACCACCTGTATGCATCTTAGTAAGCTTATCAAGCTCAAAATATGAATGCTTCTTTGTGTTAACAAGAGCAAGTATTTGACCTAAAAGCTTCGCATACATAATTTGGTTAATATCTAAATCCTTTATATCAAACATATAATCAACATATGAAATACCTGATGTAAAGTAATTAGAATAGAAGGCCTTAAATGGCTTATCCTGAAGCTTTGTGATATCAAATCTTTCTGGCTCATCAGATAAATCCTTAAGAGCTAGGTGAGGAAGGGTATCAATAACCTCCTTAGTATCAGGTGTTTGCTGATACTCCTTTAAGGCCTTAGTTTCATTAACTAATTCCTCCTTCTCTTGCTCTGTAAGGCTATCCTTATACTCCTTAAGCTTTAAGGCTAAGGCTTCCTCATCACTTTGTAGTAATCCCTCCTTAGGAGCTAGGGTTACTATAGACTTATGAGGATTATCAATTAATAATCTCTTGATTAAATCAGTAAAGTATGATGTCTCTAAATCAGCAAGTAGTGCCTCATAATGCTTTAGAGACTCTAATGCATCAAAAGGCATATTATCATCATATAGCCATGACTGTAATGCAGTCATCTCATAGATTAATCCCTTAGGATATCCACTCTGCTTAGCCTCACGTACCTTAAAATCACGATACTTAATTTGAGCCTTAATAGCCTCAAGATCAAGTGATACATTTGAAAGCTCCTCATCAACAATAGCCTTAAACCTATCTGTATTCTTTACATTAGCATTAATGGCTACAATTGATACATATGGCTGACGTACCTCTGTTTCAATTGAAGCACTAAAGTCTTCTGCAATGCCCTCCTTTAAAAGTCTTTCCTTAATAGGAGCACCTGGGGCATTGAATAAGACATCAGTCAAGATATCAATTGCAATATTATCCTTGAAGCATGAGAAATCCTCTAGGGCTATATTATATGCAAGATATGATTCCTCTGGATTCTCCTTTACGGCATTATAGAAATAATCCTCACGAACGAATCCCAATCCATTATCTAAATCAATTCTTGTATCAAAAGGATTATATTCAAAATTATTTAAATACTCATCCTCAATAAACTTCATAGTATCCTTCATATCACAGCTACCATATAGCATAATATATGCGTTAGATGGTGAATAATAGGCACTATGGAATTTCTTAAACTCCTCATATGAAAGATTTGGAATCTCCTTAGGATCTCCTCCTGATTCATATTGGTATGTATTATTCTTATAAAGCGAATGCATAATATAACGAGATAATACTCCAAGAGGCTCTGAATATGCACCCTTCATCTCATTATAAACAACTCCATTAATCTTTATAGGAGCATCAACATTATCCATTTCATAATGCCAACCCTCCTGCTTAAAAATATAGGGGTTAGTATAAATGTTTGGATAGAATACCGCATCAAGATATACTGACATTAGATTTCTAAAATCCTTATCATTCATAGATGCACATGGATACATTGTCTTATCTGGGAATGTGAACGCATTTAAAAATGTGTTAAGTGATCCCTTTAAAAGCTCAACAAATGGATCATGAAGTGGATACTTCTTTGATCCACATAAAACAGAGTGCTCTAGAATATGAGTTAATCCACAATTATTAATTGCAGGTGTTCTAAACGCAACTGAAAATACCTTATTAGGATCATCATTTTCAATAGTCATAACTCTAGCCTTAGTTTTATTATGCTCATAAATTGTAACATTACTATTAATGTCTTTAATAAACTTTTCTTCAATCTTTTTATAGCTCATTATAATACCTACTTCTTTTTAATCTTCTTAACTCCTGTAATCTTAAACAATAGCATTCCACCAATAATTGAAAGTATTAATGATAAACCTATTAAAATCCAGAAGCCATATTTATTCTTCTCAAATGGTAATGACACATTCATTCCCCAGAATGAACCAATAAGTGTTGGAATTGATATAACAATAGTCACAACAGTTAAAATCTTCATTACATTGTTTAGGTTGTTTGATATAACAGATGCTGTTGTATCTGTTAGAGTATCAAGAATTGAACGGTGAATTTGACACATCTCAATCGCTTGGTTGTTCTCAATCTCAACATCATCAAGCAAATCAAAATCATCCTCATACATCTTAAAGTCCTTTAATCTCTTAACCTTAGCTAAGGTATTCTTATTAGAGTTAAGTGATGTAGAGAAATAAACTAGAGATTTATTTAAGCTCATAAGCTCAAATAAATGACTATTCTTCATTGAATCCTGTAGATCAGACTCTATTTCATTACTCTTTAAATCAATGTTCTTTAAGGATTGAATATACATAGTTGTAATTCTATACATGATAAGTAATGAAATACGAGCATGCTTTTGTGGTTCAATTTTACGGAACTTCTTTGTAAGAGAATCAACAACTCCACATTCTCTTGAGCAAAGTGTTACAAAGAACTTAGAGTTATACATAATAGAAAATGGAACAGTTTCATAAAATCCATCAATTAAGATAGGGGCGTCAATTGTAATTAATACATTATCCTCATCAACGTCCACGTGAGATACCTCTTCTGTATCCAGTGAACCCTGTAGCATACCCTTATCAAGGCCTGTTACAGCACATACCTTATTAACATCCTCATATGAAGGATTTACCATATGTATCCATGTTTGCTCTGGAATACTATCAAATGTATCCTCACTATAATCAAGCATTCTAAGCTTATTATCTATTTCCTTGTAAAGCTCGATCACACAAACCCCTCCCTTTAATGAACAGATGCGTAGATTACACTAATAAATAGTATTACAGCACAAATTGAAATACCAATTATGTAGATAATCATAACGCTCTTTCTTTTTTCATTTGAACCAACTAGTGTTAAAACACCCATTACTAAATATATTAATAGTGCAGCTGGAATAATAATACCTGCAGTAGTCATCTCTACCTTACCAGCTGCATATAAAAAAGCAGTAATAATAGAAACTATAATAGAGACTACGCTTACTATAACATTTAAAATCTTCGATAATTTTCCTTTAATCGCGACTGCTCTATCATAATCGCTTTGGTTTCTATTTACTGCCATATTTTTTACACCTCGTAATAATTCTTATATACACCATCTAGTACAAATCCCATATCACGGAACTTGTTAATCTTAGTATTTTCAAGTGATGATATTAAAATACTTGTGTTACTTCCATTCTTATATAAGGCCTTTGACAAGCACATATCATAGGCAAATATATTGTTACAAGTAAAGTATTTAATATCATTATTATCAAATACTACACAGCCAACTCTTTTATCCTTATAGGAAAAGAAATAGCATTTATAGCCTTTAATTAAATCAAGCGCATCCGCTTGATCAATTGGCTTAGAGGCTATATCCATCTTATAATTTATAAGAGATATTAAATCCTCTCTATCAGTTATCATAGCCTCATGCATTTTGATTTCCTTATATGATTTAGTAAGAGTATATTCTAATTTGTATAATAAATCCTTTCTATACTCCTTAAAATCAGGAAGCTCAAATGGTGAGCTTATATATATTTTCTTTGGATTGTATTTTTTAGCAATATCTATTGCTTCCTCTACAAGTCCAATGTGATTTCTTTCCAAAATATTTATAATTACTACACCCTTATCAAGGCTTCGTAATACAATCTCATACTTCCCCTTATCACTTTTTAATGATATGTCATTCATGATTTCACCCTTATAATTTAAAATTTCCCCTATTTTATTATAAAATAAAATACACTTTAATACAACCCAAAAACAAAAGGGATGGCCTTGCCATCCCCTTATAATTAATCCTCATCAACTAATGTATATACCACATTTCCACTTTCATCTTGGCTTAAGCTAAACTTAACCTCATAAGATCCTTCCATCTTAACCTTTAGGTAATCCGTATTATTCTTTGTATAATACTTTAGCTTATAAGTTGAACCATTTTCTGTAATCTTTATCTTAGACTCATTATCCTCGACCTCTGTCTTTACAGAATATGCTGTTGTAGTCTTTCCATTAGTCTTATACTTACAGCTGAACTTTGTTTCAGTTTCATCACCCTCAACCTCATTCTCTTGCTCGATAATAACTGTTGTGTATTCATCAAGAGCTACAGTCATCTTGAACTCACTTTCAACCTCGTCATCCTCAGCCTCATATTCCTCTTCTGCAACGAATGTATACTCGTTTTCTCCATCAACGATGATACCAGTATACTTAGTTTCCTCTTCTACCTCATCCTCGTCATCATCATCGTCTTCATCCTCATCATCATCTAGATCATCGTCTTCATCCTCATCATCTGAATCTGTGATCTTAGTTGTAACATATAGATAATACTCATTATCTCCATAGCTTAGAGTTTGCTTCTCTACATATCCATCTCTATCAGACTCTGAAACTGTAATAGTAAGCTTATCCTCTGCAAGGATATTAGCCTTTTCTACAAGGGCTAGTATCTCATCCATATCAACATTAGCTGCGGCATAAGTCATACTCTTTGATGCTGCCTTAGCATTTAAAATATCAATAGTATTTAATGCTGAAATACCCTCCTGTGCTAAAACTGTTCTAGTCTCCTCTGCTGATGTTGTACTAGTATTACTGTTTGATGTGCTATCACATCCAACAAGTGCAGCTGCTGCTGCAATTCCTGCAAGTCCAATAATTGTGTTTCTAATTTTTTTCATAGTATCTACCTCTTTCATCTTTCACCCTATATACAATATAAAGAATTAGGTTTATTGGATTTT
>JAILRQ010000022.1 GCA_024698125.1 Acholeplasmatales bacterium | reverse complement strand
GATATAACTATGCCAATAAAAGGATTATCAAATCCAAAAATAATAAATGTATCTGTGTAACCTAGAAATAGGTAGCAGTATTGGGCTGGAACGGTCCAGAGGAGTGATGATTTATCATCACATAATCGATGCTTGGTAATTCAATTACCGAGTAGTTCACGCTTTTTTTAATTAAAAGGAGATATGGTATATGTTTGAATTACATCACCTTAAAGGTAATACATACTATATAGATGGTACCACAAATTGTGGTGTCTATAAGCTAAATGATAAAAATGAATGTGCCCTTATTGACTGTGGTACAGAGGAGGATGGGCCTAAAATCTATAAGGCTATCAAAGACTTTGGATTTAAGATTACTCACCTAATCTTTACACACTGTCATGCCGACCATAGTGGTGGATGGGAATATATTTATAAGAATAGTGGATGTAAGATGATAGCCTCTAAGGTAGAGAGGGGATTCTTCCGTGATCCTAAGCTTGATATTGGATTTTTATATGGTGGATATCCACTAGATGAATATGATGGAAAGCTTATGCATATAGATATGAACGATGAAATATATGCTCTTGATGAAATACCTGCTGGACTAGATTGGTTCCATCTTCCAGGACATCACTATGGAATGATTGGAGTAAAGACAGCTGATGATGTATATTTTGTAGCTGATACCCTTGGTTCAATAAACCTAGTAGAAAAGGCTCATATTCTATTAATCTATGATGTTAAGGGATACCTTAGCTCATTAGACTTTGTAGAATCATTAAATGGTAATATTGTAGTCCCTGCTCATAGTGAGGTCACAACAAACATAAAGCCTGTTGTAGAGTTTAATAGAAACAACTGCTATAACATAATTAATATATTACTAGACTTCCTACATGAGGAGCATAACTGTGTAGAATGTGCTACATATATCTTTGATCATTTTGACCTTAAGATATCATATAATAAATATATGCTGATACTTTCAACAGTAAGAAGCTACCTATCATATCTATCTAACCAAAAGAGAATAAGAAATTATTTTAAAAATAATAGATTACTATTCATAAACGATAGCAAGTAAAGAACTTGCTATTTTTTATTTGAATAAAAAACTATGGTATAATAAAACAAATAAAAAAAATCCAATAAATTAATACCTTTTAATTGTATATAGGGTGGAAGGAGGTAAGTATGGATAATAGCTTAATTGATTTACTAAAGCACATTCAAGATGACGATATGGAGTATTTTGATATGTTCTTTGAGAAAACAAAAAGGCCAGTATTTAATCTAATATACTCTTATCTTAGAGATAGCGATGAAGCTGAGGATATATTACAGGAAACATATCTAAAAATGCTAAGATATAAGAAAAAAATTAAGCTGGATGGAAATATATTATCATACCTACTGCAGATAGCCAAAACACTATCCCTTAACTATCTTAAAAAGCATAAGAGAGAGGAATATATTGAAGATCCTGATCTTATACCAGAGGGTAAGAAGGAAATACCAAGGGAGTTAGATGAAAGTCCTGTGGTAAAAGCCATGAAGGAGGTCCTTAGGGATAGTGAATATCAAATAGTAATACTACACGCAGTAAATGGAATGACCCATAAGGAGATAGCGTCCCTTTTAGGTAAGCCTCTTGGTACAATAACCTGGGCTTATAATAACGCAATAGAAAAGGTAAGGAGGAAAATGGGATGATTGAAGATGAGATTAAAAAAGAATTCGATTCATATGAAATAAAAACTACATCAAAAATGATTCTTGATAGAATGCCACAGCCAAAGGCTAAAAGAAAGCTTTTCAATTTAAAGCGTTTAATCCCAGCCTTTGCGACACTTGGTGTCTCAATGGCGGCCCTTATAATAATCATTTCATTAAGCCTTAACACAAGCAATGGAAATGATACAATTGATCCAAATGAGGTAAATGGAACTACTAATGTATCCCTTACCTCAGATACCCTAGTATCTCAGGTAGCACTAGAGGTGCTATATGCTGGTAGCATGGACACAACAGCTACAGTAGCCACATCACTTAGATACAACAGTGTATCTGTATCTGAGTATAAGAGTATTGTAAATAATATTGAGGATGTATATCCTTTATTTGATAATCTATATGAGGGATATGATGGAATTACTATAAAGTATGAGGGTGGAGATTATACTATCCTAAATACATCATATGATTATAAATATACTATAGGAGAGTATGTCCTATATACTAATGAGCTTATCATTGATGAGGATGATAATGAGGTTGAGCTTGAAGGAAAAATGGCCTTAGAGCTTAATGGCTCATACTATAGTGGAAAAATTGAGCTTGAAAGCGAAAACGAGGATGATGAAGCTGAGCTTGAGGTAAAGATGACATACACTATGGGTTCAAATGAGGTTACAATCAAAAAGGAGATTGAAACTGAGAATAACGAAAGCGAATCATCCTATACCTACAAGGTAGAGGGTTCTATGAAGTATGAAAAGAAGGTAACACTTGAGGATGATAATGGTGTTAGGAAGTTTAAGTATGAAATGGAGAATAGTACTAATAATATCCAAGA
>JAILRQ010000021.1 GCA_024698125.1 Acholeplasmatales bacterium | reverse complement strand
GATATAACTATGCCAATAAAAGGATTATCAAATCCAAAAATAATAAATGTATCTGTGTAACCTAGAAATAGGTAGCAGTATTGGGCTGGAACGGTCCAGAGGAGTGATGATTTATCATCACATAATCGATGCTTGGTAATTTAATTACCGAGTAGTTCACGGAATGAGTATAGAATAATTGAAGAGGGGTTATGTGGACGTACAACTATTTATAGGGATAAAAGGTTTGGTCGTCCTGCAATAGATTTTATTGAGGTTTTATTAGAATCTCATAGCCCAGATATTTTAATTATTATGCTTGGTACTAATGATTATAAAATAACAAATGCTAGAGAAGAATCTGATTTAAGATATTCTATGAATGAGCTTTTAAAATGTGTAAGAAGGGTATACCAAAAAAGAATTATTTTATTATCACCTATCTATCTTAAAAAAGCATTAAGGATTTAGATCCTGATTTTGATGATATATCATATAATTTATCGCTTAAGGCTAAAAATGTTTATAGGGCTTTAGCAGATTTTTATAATATAGACTTTTTAGATGCAAGCCTTTATGCAACCCCTGGAAGTGATGGAGAGCATATGACACCAAAATCTCACTTAATGCTTGCAAAGGAATTGTATAAAATAATAAAGATGTAGTAGGACTTATTCTAATAAATAAGTCCTTTATTATTTGTACAAAAAATAATATAATAGATTAGAGGTTTTGTTTATGGAAATTGATGTTCATGGAATGCTTAGGCTTCAGGCTAAAAAGTACATATTAGAAACAATAGAGCAATGCTATAAGGATAGAATTACTCTTTTAAATGTTATTCATGGATCAAATAATGGTACAGCTATTCGTAGCTGGCTTAGAGGAGCTAAGGAGCTTTCTGATAAGGTAGTTGAGGTTACACCTCATCTTATTAATTCCTTAGATGTTACTACCATAAGGATTAAAAGAAGGAAGTAGGTGATGTTATGGCAAAATTTGAATTAGTTAGTGATTTCGCTCCAACAGGAGATCAGCCACATGCCATAGATACACTTGCAAGTGGTATTGAAAATGGATTACGTGAGCAGGTACTTAAGGGAGTAACTGGTTCAGGTAAAACATTTACTATCGCAAACGTTATAAAGAAAACTGGTAAGAAGGCGTTAGTTCTTGAGCCTAATAAGACTCTTGCAGGACAGATGTATTCAGAGCTTAAGGCTATGTTTCCTAATAACCATGTTTGTTATTTTATTTCATATTATGATTACTATCAGCCAGAGGCTTATGTTGTAACATCTGATACATATATTGAAAAGGACGCAAGAATTAATGAGGAAATTGATGAGATGAGGCATAATGCCACATCATCACTTATTGATTATGATGATGTAATTATTGTAGCCTCTGTTTCATGCATCTATTCAATTGGTTCTAAAGAGGATTATGTAGGCTCTATGATGACTCTTCGCAGTGGTGAGGAGTATGATAGAAAGGAGCTTATTGAACGTCTTGTTACTATGCAATACACTCGTAATGAAATAGATTTTCAAAGAGGTTCATTTAGAGTGCATGGTGATACACTTGAAATAATTCCTGCCTCAGAGCATAAGAATGGTATACGTGTTGAGTTTTTTGATGATGAGATTGAACGTATTAGAATATTTGATGTTATTACTGGTAAGGCCTTTGATACTGTAGAGTATGTTAATATCTTTAGTGCTACACACTTTGTAACATCAAAGGATAAGCTTGAGGAGGCACTAAAGCGAATTAGAGCTGAGCTTAAGGAAAGAGTTAAATACTTTAATGATAATGGAAAGCCACTTGAGTCTGAGCGTATTGAACAAAGAACGACATATGATTTAGAGATGCTTGAGCAAATGGGTACTTGCAATGGTGTTGAAAACTATTCGCGCCATATGGCATTAAGAGAGGAAGGAGAAACTCCTTCAACTCTTATTGATTTCTTTGATAAGGACTTTGTTCTATTTATAGATGAGTCTCACGTTACAGTGCCTCAAATAAGAGGAATGTATAATGGAGATAGAGCACGTAAGACTACACTTGTAGATTATGGATTTAGACTTCCAAGTGCCCTAGATAATAGACCTTTAAAGTTTGATGAGTTTGAGCAAAAGCTTGATCAGGTAGTTTATGTATCTGCAACTCCAGGTGATTATGAGGTTAGAGATGATAATCCTATAGTTGAACAGATTATTCGTCCTACAGGATTATTAGACCCAGAGATTGTAGTTCGTCCTACAATGGGTCAAATAGATGATTTATATAATGAAATTGTAGTAAGAGCTGAAAAGGGTGAAAGAGTACTTGTTACAACTCTTACTATTAAGATGAGTGAGGATTTAACTGCCTACTTTAAGCAAATGGGTCTTAGGGTTGCATATCTACACTCAGAGATTAAAGCCTTACAGCGTCTTGAAATCCTTCGTGATTTAAGACTTGGTAAGTATGACTGTCTTGTAGGTATTAACCTTCTAAGAGAAGGATTAGACCTACCAGAGGTATCATTAGTTGCGATTCTTGATGCCGATAAGATGGGATTCTTACGTTCTACTCGTTCATTAATTCAAATTATTGGACGTGCCGCTAGAAATAGCGAGGGTAAGGTTATAATGTATGCTGATTCAATATCTGATTCTATGAAGGAGGCTATGGATGAAACTAGCCGTCGTAGAGCAATTCAGATGAAGTATAATAAGGATAATAACATTACGCCAAGAACTATTATTAAGGATATTAGAGATAGTGTTACCGTCCATGTTGATGAGGCATTAGAGCAGAAGCTTGATAAGAATAAGCTTTCTAAGGCTGAGAAGGCTGAGCTTATCCTACAGCTTGAGGATGAGATGAAGCAGTATGCCGCAGATCTTAACTTTGAAATGGCAGCTCAGGTACGTGATGTATTACTTGAGCTAAAGGGTGAATTAAAATGATGGTAGATGATATTATAAATCTTAATATCACAGACTTTGATTCAGAGGGACTTGGTATAGGACATTATGATTCTAAGCCAGTGTTTGTAGATAATGCCTTACCAGGTGAAGAGGTTAAATGCAGAATTACAAGAGTTACTAAAAACCTAGCATTTGCAGAAAACCTTGAAATCCTAAAGGAATCAGAGAATCGTGAGCATAATATATGCCCATACTATAAGATGTGTGGTGGATGTAATATTATGCATATGAAATATGAATATCAGCTTAAGTTTAAGACTGATCTTGTTAAAAGAACAATCCATAAGGTATCAGGATTTGACCCAGTAGTTAATCTGTGTGTCGCAAATCCTAATCCCTATGAATATAGAAATAAAATCATTGTTCCCTTTGGTAAAAGGGATGGTAGGGTTATAAGTGGATTTTATGAGGCTAAGTCTCATAATATTGTGGAATCTTGTGGCTGTATGATAGAGCCTAAGATATCGAGAGATATTATTGAATATACTAAAGAGCTTATAGAGAAGTATAAGATTTCAGTATATGATGAGGCATCTCATACAGGACTTATTCGTAATATGATGCTAAGGGTTACCTCATTAAATAAGATAATGGTAGTCCTTGTTTCAACAAAGGATAGTAAGCCTTTACGTGATATGGCAGAGGATATCTATAATAGGTTTGATATGGTTGTATCAGTCTACCTTAATATTAATGATAAAAAGACTAATGTTGTATTACAGGATGATTATAGGCTATTATTTGGAGAAAAGTATTTAGTTGAAAATATAAATGGACTATTATTTAATGTTCATCCTAACTCTTTCCTTCAAATTAATCATAAGCAATGCGAAAATCTCTACCAAAAAGCGATAAATTATGCTAATATTAAAGAAAGCGATGTTGTAATAGATGCATATTGTGGAATAGGTAGTATTTCATTAAACATTGCAAAGCATGCGAAGTTTGTTTATGGTATTGAGGTTGTTAAGGAAGCAGTAGTAAATGCCTTAAATAATATGAAGCTTAACAATATCACAAATGCAGATTTCTTATGTGGAAAATGTGAGGATATTATAGATAGCCTTGTTAAGGATAAGAAGATAGATGTTATTGTCTTTGATCCACCACGTAAGGGATGCGATGAAAGGTTTTTAAATACCGTTATAAGATCTGGAATCAAAAAGATTGTATATATCTCATGCAAGACTTCAACATTTGCAAGAGATATTAAAATACTTTGTGATAATGGATATAAGGTAGTTGAGGTAACACCATTTGATTTATTCTCACATTCAGTTCATACTGAATGCTGTGGTGTACTAGTAAAGGAGTAGGTAGTAATGAATGTAAATAAGTATTTCTTTAGAACTCTATCATTATTAGGATTCTTACTTATTATATCAGGAATGTTTTTTAATTATTGGAGCTTAGATATAGTTATGGGAGACTTAAAGCCAAATGTTGACGCAAGAGTATTTGAGTCATTTGATGTGGCAGCCTTCTCAGGTAATTTCACAGATTTTGATGATTTATTTGCGACAATAGTTAGATATTGCTATATTGCAATACTTGCAGTAGGAGCATTAAATATAATATTATTATTTGGAGGAGCATCAATCTCTTTAGACAAGAGAAAGGTATTCCATGTGTTCAATATGTTCTTTTCAATTGTAATATTAATGCTTGCGATTGCAATCTTTGTATTAAGTATTATATTTGTTAAAACAAATACTATAACTCAGGAGAATGGATTTACATTAGTACCAAAGCTTCTTAATGGTGTATATATCACTATTATGGGTGGATTCTGTGCAGGATTATTTGGTGCATATGGAATTATCTATGATTCAAAGTAGAAGAAAGCCACACAATTTGTGTGGCCTTTTTTGTGATAATTATTCCTTTGTGATTTTTCTTTATTATTATATAATAAAATAGTGAGGTGTTTTTATGAAAGTATTATTACCAAATTTTTTAGATAAGGAATACAATATTTTAGATTTTGGAGCTGTTGAGGGTGGATTTGTTAACTGCAAGGATGCCATTAACAACGCTATTCTAGAATGTAATAAAAATGGTGGAGGATATGTTATTATTCCTCAAGGACTATTTTTAACAGGACCTCTATATTTTAAGAGCAATGTTTGCTTAAAGATGGAAAGTGGTTCAATACTAAAGTTTACTAAGTGTAAGGAGGATTATCCTCTATACAACGCAAACTGGGAGGGTATTGAAAGATTAAGATGTGTTTCACCTCTTATGATTCATGATTGTGATAATGTAGGAATCATTGGAGATGGTGTTATTGATGGATCAGGAGATCAATGGAGACCAGTTAAGGATTGGAAGCTTACAAAGAAGCAATGGGAGGCTCATTTAAAGAAGAGCCAGGTTACTGATAAGCTTAAGGAAAGTACTATTTGGTACCCTAACCAAAATATCTTAGATGGTGTTAAGGCTGGAGATAAGAAGGATATTTCTGAGGCTTCAGTTTACTGGGATATGTATAGACCAGATTTAGTGTCTATAACATCATGTAATAAGGTATTACTTGATGGTGTAGTTTTTAGTAATTCACCAGCATGGAATATCCATCCATTATTTGTTGAAAACCTAACTGTAAGAAATGTATTAGTTAAAAATCCATACTATGCTCAAAATGGAGATGGTATTGATATTGAATCTTGTAATAATGTTGAAATCGCAAATTCAGTCTTCGAGGTAGGAGATGATGGTATTTGTGTTAAGTCAGGAAAGAATAGAGAGGCAAGAAAGATTAAGGCTCCTTGTCAAAATCTATGGATTCATGATTGTAAGGTGTTTGAGGCACATGGTGGATTTGTTGTAGGATCTGAGATGAGCCGTGGTGTTAAGAATGTTTTAGTTGAGAACAATACCTTCATTGGTACTGATGTAGGAATTCGTTTCAAGTCAGCACTTGGAAGAGGTGGTGTTGTTGAAGACATTACTATTAAGAATACTCGTATGCTAAATATTAAGGAAGAGGCTATAATATTCACTATGGGATATGCCCTTACAACTATTGGAGTTGAGGGACAGGAGTCTAAGGTTAATGAGGATCCTGAGGATATTCCATATTTTAAGAATATTATAATTGATAATGCACTTTGTGATTCTTCAAAGAAGGGTCTTGTAGTTGAGGGTATCAACAAGGATACTATTACAAATATCACTTTAAAGAATTCAAAGATTGTATCAGAGAATGCCTTAAAGCTTTCAATGTGTCAAAATATCGTATTAGAGAATACTGATATTATTGAGAATGGAAAGCTTACACATTATGCATGTGAGTCTATGGAGGGATAATATGATTAGACATATTGTTATTTGGAAGCTTAAGGAAGAGGCTAAAATGGAGGATGTATTAAAACTTAAGGAGCTATCTAATACATTAAAGGATATTAAGAGTGTTGTTGATGTAGAGTTCTTAGTAAATCCTAGTAAGGGTTCAACACATCAAATGTGCTTAATATCAGTTCATAATACAATAGAGGATCTTGAGGCATACGCAGTAGATCCAGTACATGTGGAGTTTGGTTCACACCTAAAGCCACTTGTATGTGAAAGAGTATGCTATAACTATGAGATTTAGATAAAAAAATAAGAGACCGCGATGTAGGGGTTACCTACTAGTGGTCTCTTTTTCTTTTAGAATACATCCTTTATTGTACCCTTGACTCCAATTACTGTAGCATTTTCAGGCACATCATTTAATACTGTAGCGTTAGCTCCAATCTTAGCGTTATCACCAACAGTGATATTTCCTAGTACTGTAGCACCAGCACCTATCATAACATTGTTACCAACAGTTGGGTGTCTCTTACCGTGCTCTGTACCATGTCCCCCAAGTGTTACACCATGATATATTGTAACATTATCACCAATGATTGATGTTTCACCAATTACAACTCCAGTTCCATGGTCAATGAAGAAGTGCTTACCAATTTTAGCACCTGGGTGAATCTCAATGTTGATATGGCATCTTACAAGATATGTAATGATTTCT
>JAILRQ010000003.1 GCA_024698125.1 Acholeplasmatales bacterium | reverse complement strand
GTTAAGCTATTAATTGCTGTAACAACATCTGCTGGATCTGGATAAGATCTATCTGGGTCAGTAACAGTAACTCCTGTAATATTTGCCTCAATTGCAGCTGATGTAGCCTTTGGCATTAAATTAGATGGGTTAATATATGCTGATGGAGTAGCATTTGTTGTAAATGAAATAGTCTCTTCTCCTGAAGCACCAGTCATATTATTAGCAATTAAATGCTCAGCTACATATGCAGCCTCAACGAATGCTCCATACTTATTGTAGTGAGTTCCCTCATGTCCATTATCATCATATGCAATATCAAATCCTGATGGCCAAGTTCCTGTTAATGAATTTGGCTTTAAGGCCATAACTGTATTAGCATATGTAGAAGTTGCTGTTTCAAGCATTTCCTTAGAATCAGTAAATAGGTCGATAAGCATTACATCCTCTTCCTCTGCTAATTCCTTCATTGCTTCTACATAAGCGAAGTCTTGTCCATGTAATCCTGGTCCTGACTTTAATGTACCATCACTATTAAATGATACACGAGCTACTGGAGTTACAAGAACTGGAGTTGCTCCCTTTTCTCTTGCAACATCGATATACTCCTTTAAGTATCCCTTGTATGTTCCACCACCATCATATGAATAATATGTAGAACCATACTTAGCTATTGTTGCTAAAGCACTTGTTTGGTTACTTGATGATGCATATTGCGTATAGGCTGATGGAAGAGTTGTTGTTGCCACCTTAGTTCCAAGTGTTGTTGGATACTTTCCATCAACCTCATCTCCAAGTGGACACATTCTATCATAAACTGTTGAATAGTTACTTGATGGAGATGATATGAACTTAGTATTATCATCATTATGTCCAAATTGAATAAATAGATAATCATCTGAATCAATTGTTGAAGCAATTGACTTCTTATTATTTTGACTGAATGATGTAGTATTTCCATCTATATCATATAAACGTCCCTCATTAATGAATGAACGAGATGATCTACCACCCTCAGCACAGTTAATAACCTCTACATCAGAAGGTAGGTAATTTTGTAGATATTGACCCCATCCTGCAATATATTGATCATCTGAATAAGTCTTTACAGTAGAATCTCCTGCAAGATAAACCTTTACATTACCATCTGCTGCTACCTTTGAGAATGTTTCTCTTGCAGCAGTTGTAGTTGTGTCTGTTGTTGTGTCTGTTGTTGTGTCTGTTGTACTTGTATCAGTACTTGTATCTGTACTTGTGTCTGTACTTGTATCTGTACTTGTATCTGTACTTGTGTCTGTACTTGTGTCTGTTGTACTTGTATCAGTATCATCTTCTGTAGATGAATCTCCTCCACATGATACTAATGTCATAGCACTAACCATTGCTAATCCTAGTGCTGATAAACTTAAAAATCTTTTAATTTTCATTTTACTAAACTTCCTTTCAATAGTAATATCTTTTCTTTACCTTTATTATTATACTTTTATAAACATTCGAATTTAAGTTAGTGAAATGTCAAATGAAAGCGTTTTATGTCGTTTTTTCGAATAAATGTGATATAATAATAGTAGGTGATAATATGTTCAAAGTTAAGGATACAATTAAGTTTATGCTAGCTAATATTATGTTCACCCTTCGTGAGTATAAATATATTGAGCTAACTGAAACAAATCCTTCCCATTATCATGGAAAGGATACCATTGAAATTCATTATATTAAGACTGGTACTGGTAAGATTATTATTGGAGATGAGGAATTAGCGGTTGGTCCAGGTTCCTTCTTCATGGTACCAGGACTTATACCACATACTCAAATTCCAGATGAAGGAAAAATATTAGAAAAATATTCAATATACCTACTATATGATGCAGCTAGAGGATTCCCTAGATATGTACCATATTTAACTAAGGTTATGACCGGTGTTGATAGGTTTGAGATTTATCATTCATTTGATAAGGCCCTATATGAATTAAAAAATAAAGGCTTTGGATACAATGAAATTGTTGTTTCCTGCTTCAAGGAAATATTTGTAACACTTCTTCGAGATATGGGATTTAATAATGAACGTATGACTAAATGGAATCCTGATTCACTAGAGTTTGAAATTGAAGAGATGTTTATAAATGAGTTTAAAACTATAACTGTAGATGACATGGCAAAGCGATGCTTTATGAGTGTACGTGATCTTCAAAGATTCTTAGTTAAGGCATATAATAAATCATTTACTGATTTAAAGATGGAATATAGAATGAGCTTTGCAGCTAACAAGCTAGAATATAGTAATGATTCTGTTTCAAAAATAGCTGAGGAATGTGGTTACTCTTCTTCTGAGCATTTCAGCTATGCATTTAAGAATTACTATAAGATCTCACCAATGAAATACAAAAAAGAAAAATTGGCTAAGTAATGAACTTAGCCAATATTTTTTTATTCACTTCTTAATGCTTGTACTGGATCACGACGAGCAGCATTCTTTGCTGGCATAATACCTGCAATGAATGTTAAGAACATTGATAGTAAAATCATAATTACTGCTGTAGGTACTGTTAAGTGACAAATTGAAGAAATTGCACCATCTGTACCTGCATTTGCAGCTACATTTATAAGAAGACATAGAATTCCTGTAATTATAATTCCAAATACTCCTGAAGAGAATCCAATCATTAGAGTCTCTGCAGTGAATAGGTTAGATACATCCTTCTTACGTCCTCCAAGTGAACGAATAACTCCAATTTCCTTGATACGCTCAACAACTGATACATATGTAATAATTCCAACCATTACTGTTGATACTACAAGTGATAATGCAGTAAAGGCTACTAGAGCTACAGTTACTATTTGAACCATTGCGTCAATCATTGAAATAATTAATCCAACTGGATCACTATATTTTATATCTTGACGGTCTTCATAACTAATACTATATGTTCCTAGTGTGTTATCAAAATCAAAATCTCCAGTTTCTTCATTATAATAATTATTAACTGTTAATTCACTTATATTTTCATCATTCCATTGATCCAAATAATTAGTTACTAAATCTTTCTTATCAAAATTAATTGGATAAATTGAAATACCACTTGGAATATATGATCCTGCAACATCATGTAATGTAATTGACTTAATTGATGCTCCTCCTGAATAACCAAACATAGACAATAATTGACTATATTGATTTTCTTTACCAACATAAATTTTTGTTGTATCTTCACCATTAATATATGTTGTTCTATTATCTTGTGTCTCATCTACCTTTTCCCAATAATAAGGTAAATCATAACTTACACCAAGAACAGTTGTTTTATGGAAATAATAATCTTTACCTGCAGCAAATGTATCATCTGTTGTTTTAATATAAACCTTGTTTGTTTTTGTAGAATTAACTGTATCTAATTCATAAATTTCACCATAACCATCAAAAACATTAGTAGGTAAACCATTCATGTCATCTCTTGATGAAATTCCAGGAATATTTAATTCTGCAACAAGCTCATTATTAATAATAGTATTTGTTATAATCTCACCAGATTGCATATCACCATTTGCAATAATTGATTTAGCAATATTTGAATCAATATTTTGGGAAATCATATATCTTGCAAAATCTTCAGAATATAATAATCCGCTTTCTAAGCATCCATATGATACATCATCCTTAGGCTTAACAATTCCACAAACGTTTAGTTCATATCCTTGATTTGAAGAATCATCCATTTGATATTTATAATTCCATGTAGTACCACTTTGTTCATAAATTTCATCATTAGGGTACCAATAGAACTTTTTAGAACAAATTTCTTCATATGTAAAATGAGATTTCCAATTTGGATATTCATTCTCATATAGATTATGATATATCAATTCATAGAACTCAGCCTCAGTATAATATCCTAATTGAGCAAATACTAAATCTTGAAGTTCATTTTCATCACTGATAACTAGCAATACATCATTTTTATTCTTCGGCATACTACCATACATTACATCATATTGTGATAGGATGTAATCATTATTAGGAATACATTGACTCATAGGTGTAGTTAATGAAGTTATAATAGATGAATATCTTCCATATGTTTCTTGATCAAGATGTGTAATTGTTTGACTATATGTTGCTGTAATAGCTGATAAACTCATCTTTTCTCTATTATATTTTGTTTGATCTATCTCTGATACACCTCTTGAAGTGTCATCTCCGCAATCAAATGATGTATAAATACTATTTGTAATATCAATTCCATAATCTAATGATATTGCACTATAATATTCTTTTGGCATTGACATTATAAAATTAATATAATCAATATCAATTTCATTTGGACTAGATAAAGATAAAAGTGCTTTTTTATTATTTACCAAATAGGAAATAATTGATCTAACATTAACCCAGTCTCCTTTTTCTAGAGCCTCTTTCTTTTCTTTCAATGTTGAACCACTCAAAAGCATTGAATAATCCATACTATTTTCAGAAATATAAATTGGATTACCTGATATCATATCATCTTGCATTTCATCAATATAATCATTAACTCCACGAGATACAGCAAGTACTGTTGCGACTCCAATGATACCAATTGATCCTGCAAGGATAATCATAAATGTTCTCTTAGCCTTAGACATAAGGTTTTTAAATGATAGCTTGAAGGCTGTCCAGAAGCTCATCTTAGCTCTTTCCTTTTTCTTCTTACCATCTACCACCTCGGCCTCGACTGTCTCTTTATTCATAGCCTCAACCTCAGCTATTTCCTCTTCCTCAGTAAATGGATTAGTATCTTCAATTACCTCTCCATCCTTTAGACGTACAATACGAGTAGAGTACTTCTCTGCAAGCTCAGGGTTATGAGTAACCATGATTACAAGTCTATCCTCTGCAATCTTCTTAATAAGATCCATAATTTGTACAGAAGTCTCTGAATCTAGTGCTCCTGTAGGCTCATCTGCAAGAAGGATTTCTGGATTATTTACTAACGCTCTTGCGATAGCAACTCTTTGGCATTGTCCTCCAGAAAGCTGATTTGGCTTCTTATTATATTGTCCCTTTAATCCAACCTGATCAAGAACAACTCTTGCTCTTTCCTCTCTTTCCTCCTTAGAAATACCAGCAATTGTTAGTGCTAGCTCTACGTTTTGAAGAATAGTTTGGTGAGGAATTAGATTGTATGCTTGGAATATAAATCCAACTCTATGGTTACGATATACATCCCAATCTCTATCTCCGAACTTCTTAGTAGATACACCATTAATGAATAAATCACCTGATGTGTACTTATCAAGTCCTCCAACGATATTTAAAGTTGTAGTCTTTCCACATCCTGATGGACCTAGAATAGATACAAACTCATTTTTTCTAAATGATAGGTTAATTCCCTTTAATGCATTAACCTCAGTGTCTGCCACTATGTACTTTTTTACAATATTCTTTAATCTTAACATACTATATACCTCTACTATTTATTAATTTATATAGATTTGAAACAAATCTATCGAATTCCTCTTGACCTAAAATTTCGATTGCCTTTTCGATTTTTTCCTTTAAGAAATTCCTAACACAATCAATTGTTTCATATCCCTTATCTGTCAAATGCACAATAGTAACTCTCTTATCTTCCTTACTCTTAAGACGCTCTACCTTTCCTTGCTTCTCAAGATTATTTACTATTACTGCCATTCTAGCTGTTGAAACATTAATTGCATCTGCAAGCTCTGTTACAGTTTTATCACCATCTGATAGGTATCCTATGACATATGTCTGACCTTGAACAGAGTCATTTAACAATCTATTTGGTCTATATTTCATGAACTCTTCTAAATACTCATTTACTGTCATTTTTTACCTCCTAATAGAAATACCTAACCCCGTTAGCAATTACATTATATAACTATGATTTATTCTAATCAACGATAATATTTAATAAAACGTTTTCAACCGCTTTCCTTCAATAATTTGGCTAATTTCAAAATAATTGATATTAGAATTATAATTCTTTATTCTTAATTGAAATAAAATTATACTTATAGTATAATCATAAATGTCGGGTGATTATATGAAGGAAATTGGATTTATTGAAATCAAAAATGGCGTATCACAAGCGATATATGATGCTTGCCATAACTTAAATGAATATACAATGAATCATTTACTTAAGGCCAAGGAAAGAGAGCACACTCCTCTTGCCTGTGAGATTATGCAAAATATTATTGATAATGCTAATCTTGCACGTGAAGAGCATATTCCAATGTGTCAGGATACAGGAATTGTTACCTGCTTCGCATATATTGGATACGATGTACATCTAACATGTGACCTATATGAAGCTATTAATGCTGGAGTAAAGGATGCATATGAAAAGTATTATTTAAGAAAGAGTGTTGCTAACGCAATCACAAGAATTAATACAAAGGATAATACTCCTGCTATCGTTCATGTTAGAATGGTTCCAGGAAATAATTTAAGACTAATACTTGCTCCTAAGGGTGCAGGTTCTGAGAATATGAGTAAGATGGCTATGCTAAATCCTACAGATGGTATTGAGGGTATCAAGAAGTTTGTAGTTGATGCTATTAAGGCTGCTGGTGGTAGACCTTGTCCTCCTCTATTCCTAGGAATTGGTATTGGTGGTAATTTTGAAACATGCTGTGAGATGGCCAAGGAGGCTTTAATGCGTACTACTCCTTCTATAGATCCACAGATTAGAGAAATTGAAGAGCAAATTAAGGCTGAATGTAATAAGACATTTGTTGGTCCTATGGGTCTTGGTGGAGAAACAACTGTATTTGAGGTATTTGTTAATTCAGTACCTTGTCATATAGCATCTCTTCCAGTGGCTTTAAACATTCAATGCCATGCAAATAGACATCAAGAGGTGGTATTATAATGGATTTTAAATCATTACACGCTGGAGATATTGTTACATTTACTGGTACTGTATATACAGCAAGAGATGCTGCTCACCTAAGATTAAAGGGTATTATTGATAATGGTGAGGCTTTACCTGTTGATTTTACAGATTCACTTATCTACTATGCAGGACCTACTCCTACAAAGCCAGGTGAGGTTATTGGTTCAATAGGACCAACTACTTCATCTAGAATGGATAAGTTTATTGATTATATGCCAACACTTAAGATTAAGGGTATGATTGGTAAGGGTCCAAGAGATCCTTATGTATGTGAGGCTTGTAAGAAATATGGTCTTGTATACTTTGTTGTAACTGGTGGTGCTGGTGCACTTCTTTCTAAAAGAATTACATCTGCTAAGGAAGTTGCATTCGAGGACCTTGGTTGCGAATCAATCAAGAAGCTTACAGTTAAGGATTTCCCTTTAATTGTGGCATATGATACATATGGAAATAGTGTTTTTGAAAGGAAGAATAATTAATATGGATTTAAGAGAAAAGTCATTAAAGGCTCATGAAGGTGGAAAGTTCACTACTGGATGTAAGCTTCCACTTGAGAATAGAGAGGATTTAAGTATTGCCTATACTCCAGGAGTTGCTGAGCCATGCAAGGAGATCAATAAGGATCCAGAGCTTGCGTATAAGTATACTTCAAAGGCTAATACTATTGCTGTTATCTCTGATGGTACTGCAGTATTAGGACTTGGAGATATCGGACCTATGGCAGGACTTCCTGTTATGGAGGGTAAGTCAGCATTATTTAAGAGATTTGCTGATATTGATTCAGTTCCTATCGTACTTGATACAAAGGACCCTGATGAAATTGTAAGAACTGTTGAGATTCTTGCTCCTACATTTGGAGGAATCAATCTAGAGGATATTTCAGCACCAAGATGTGTTGATATTGAGCGTAGACTTATTAAGTCATTAAATATTCCAGTTATGCATGATGATCAGCATGGTACTTCTATCGTTGTTGGTGCAGCAGTTATGAACGCTGCTAGATGTACTGGTAAGAAGCTTTCTGATTTAACAGTTGTTATGTCAGGAACTGGAGCTGCTGGTTCTAACATTGCAAGAATGCTTAAGAGACTAGGAGTTAAGACAATTTATGCATCTAACAAAGACGGAGTTGTTGATATTAAGAATTATGACAAGTATGATTTCCTAATTAAGGAGCTACTTGATGATGGTATTATTGATACTAAGCCAGGTCATGATAATACACTTGCTTCTCTTTTAAAGGATGCTAATGTATTTGTTGGAGTATCTGCTCCAAGACTTGTTACACCAGAGATGGTTAAGACTATGAAGGATCCATTCGTATTCGCAATGGCTAACCCAACTCCTGAAATCACTTATGATGAGGCAATCGAGGGTGGAGCTGTAATTGTTGGTACAGGACGTAGTGATTATCCTAACCAAATCAATAACCTATTAGCCTTCCCAGGAATCTTCCGTGGAGCATTAGATGCAAAGGCTACAAAGATTACTGAGGGTATGAAAATGGCTGCTGCTAAGGCATTAGCTAACCTAATTGATGATAAAGACTTAAGACCTGATTATATCATTCCTTCTGCATTCGATGAGCGTGTAGTTCCTGCAGTAGCTAAGGCTGTTGCTGATGAAGCTATTAAGGCTGGAGTTATAAGAAAGTAATAAATAATTAATAAGAGGTTCAAAGAACCTCTTTTTTTACGCTTAATTTATAGAAAAGAAAAAGGATTCGATTTCTCGAATCCTTTATAATCTTATTATGCTATATCTTAAGCAGCCTGAATTAAAATTGCATAGATATTAACTCCACTATCAGATGATCCTAGATAGTAAGTTGTACCTGCTGCACAAGTTACTGAATCCTGTTGAACAGAAGCCTTAGGAGCAGTATATGTTCCAACTGTTGTACCACCAACAGATCCTGAATATAATGCTAATGATCTATCAGCACTTGAAGAACCAGAGATACATGCAACTGTAATCTTTACATTTCCAGTATATGCTGTTAAATCAATCTTAATATATCTACCTGAAGAACTTGCAGTACCATTAGTCTTTAGTCTATTAGTTGAATTTACAGAAGCTCCTGTAACATCAGTATAGCTCTTTGCACTTGCATCAACTGTAAATTTCTTCTCACTTGTTGCAACTAACGTAATTACACCAGCTGTATCAACAGCAACCTCGCTTGTAATATCACCAGTTGTAACTGAATCAAAATTATAAGTTGTTGCAGTAAATCCACTAGCAGAAGCATTAGCCTCAAGTGTTACTGCATCTGCAACATTAATTACATATGCATCATCATCATAATATGTCTCATTCCAGTTAATAGTAAACTTAGTATCACCCTTAGCAGAAATCTTAACACCAATTGTTGCAACTCCAGCTGCATATGTAGATAGTGTAGCATTTGAAGATAACTCAATTGTTGAAGATGAAATCTTAGTTGAATCGAATGCTGATGGCATAGTTACATCAACGTAAACAATATTACCACTTGATCCGTAAGCAATTTTTCCAGCTGTAATATTTAATGTATTAGAATCATCAGTATCTAATGCATAAGCTGTAATTCCTGTAGAAGTTAGGTCATTTAATGTAGAATTCATTGACATTGTTCCATTTTCAACCTCTTCTCCAAGATCTAGATAAGATGTTTTCATGTTGAATGTATAATCAATTGCATCAGCAACATAATCTGAATTGTTTGCCCATACAATAGATACTGTCTTAACAATTGTTAATGCAGTTCCTGCAGTTTCTGCTGCTGCAAATTGATCTAACTCAGAAGCTACTGTATTTCCATCAGCATCTGTAGTTGTTGCTGTATCAAGCATTATGTATCCTGTAATAGTTCCATCAGTATTGATTACGGCATTATATAATCCTTCAATTTCAACACCCTCATAAGCTTTAAGTGTAGTCACATTACCATCAGCATCAGTATATGTAGGTAATGCAAATGTCACTAGAACTCCTGAACTATGTAATCCAGAAATTGCAGCCTCGTATGCCTTTAATACTCCGGTAACATTGTAGTCATTTGCAGTAGTTGTAGCATTTACGTATACAGAATTATTATCAGACTTAGTAACAACTGTAGTATAATTTGTTAAATCAAGAACAGTTGGATCATAAGCTGTAAATGATGCACCTGCAACTGTAGTTGTAAGAGTCTTTGTATCTGAAGCATAGCTGAATGTAATATTTGAAGATAAAGTCTTTGTAGCTAATGTTTCTAGATTTACTGCAGTACCTTGCTTTGTTGTATCACTTGATGTAACACCATCAATCTTAAGAGTTGAGTGGTCAGTTTGATAGAAGCAAGTATCCGCATCTAATGTTACAGTACCATTGTTTTGTCCTACAAATGTATTAAGCTGTGAAGCTGTTCCACTTGTAATATTAATATCTAATGCAATTGCGGCAGAGTTCTTAACAACAATGGTTGTTGAAGCATCCTTGTTGTTTCCAACGATTCCTCCTACATTCTTAAGAGCCTCAATTGATCCTGAAACAACAACTCCATCAAATGTAAGAACTGAACCTGTTGACTTATCCTTATTAGCATATCCAAATACTAATCCATTTGACTCACCTGATGCAACTAAATCTCCTTCTACTAGACAGTCAGTGAAGTTAACAACAGCGTTAGCTCCTACTACTGTAGCAAGAATTCCGGCACTATACTTAACACAGTTCATGTCTAATCCCTTAATAGTTACTCCATCAAATGTTGCTGTAACAGCAGCATCCTTAACTTGAGCAGCTACTACGGCTGCATATCCATTTGAAGCTGTATGAGTGAACTCAACACCATCAAATGTTACATCAGTGAATGTAGCACCATCTTGAATTGTTCCTGCGATAACTGCAGCATTTTGTCCTGATGCAGTTACAGTAGTTGATGCAAAGTTAATATCTTGAAGTGTTCCAGAGAACTTACCCCATAATCCAGATGACTTAAGATCTGCATTGATAGTAAGACCTGTAATTGTATGGTCGTCTCCATAAAGCTTAGCTTGCATTGAGTTAATTTGGTCAGTACCATTTGTCATATTCTCATCAGATGCAAGTCCTGCTGCAGTTCTGTCGATTGCAGAGCTTAATGTAATGTCTGCTGAAATATATGCATTTGTCTTTTGAGTTGCATTTACATATGCAAGGAAGTCTGCCTCTGTAGCAATTTCAACAATTGTCCATCCTGCATAGAAAGTTGTATTCTGTGTGATAGTAACAGTAGTTGGAGTAACTGCCTTAGTAGTGTCTCCTGCTGTTGCATCAGCTAGAGATGTATACCATCCTGTAAAAGTCATCTCATGGCTTCCAGAATCTAGGGCTGGTGTAGAAATTGTTGGAGTACCAGTAACGCTACCCTTGTACTTAACTGACTCAGTAGACTTATCTGCTACTGCTGCTGTTGAAGCATTTCCCTTTAAGTCAAATGTAACAGTGTAATCTGCAATTTCAAATCCTGCATAAATGTAAATTGCTCCATCAGTATCAGCTGTAAGTGTAGCTAAATCAGTAGATGAAGTTAACTCTGTCTCACAATCGTCATCTAGGAACCATCCTACGAAATTGTATCCTGTCTTTGTAGGTGTAACACTAGCAAGTGCTGTTAAAAGCTCCTCTGCTGTAGAAACTGTATATGTGTCTGTATCAGTACCTAATGTAGCAGATGAATCGTTAACATCAAGTGTAATTGTATATGACTTAGTGCTATCTCCACCACCACCGCATGATACTAATGCAATTGTTGCTAAAGCTGTTAAGGCTGAAGCACCTAATAATGATTTTTTCTTGTTCATAAAATCTTCTCCTTTTTACTAAAAAATCTATATAAATTATATCGTGAAAACGTTTTATAGTCAAGCGTTCCAGCTAATAATTCATAGTTATTTTGCTTATCTAATAACTTTTAATATTAAATTTGTTATTTTTCGTTGTTTTCCAATAGTTATGGCATTATTTAAATGCTCAAAGCATTGCACCTCTCCAACGCCATTACTAAATACCTCAAGGATGGTATCACCCTTCTTTACATGGTCTCCACACTTACGGTAAACAACAATTCCTACTGAGTGATCTACATCATCACCAAGCTTATGGCGTCCTGCGCCAAGCGCTCCTGCAGCAAGTCCTATCTCTAAGGCATCTACTCTTTCTAGGTATCCATCACGCTCTGCCTTAAATGGAATTCTATTTTGAGCAGGCTGGAATAATGAATACTTATCAATACATTCTATATCTCCACCCTGTGCTCTCACAAACTCCTTAAATTTAGCTAAGGCACTTCCATCCAATAGAGTTCCTCTTGCCATATTATAGGCCTCTTCAAGAGACTTAACTTTCTTGGCATCCATAATCATGTATGCACAAATTGAGCAGCATAATGCTTCTAAGTCTGCAGGACCATTTCCCTTAAGTGTTTCGATAGATTCAATTACCTCAAGTGCATTACCTACACAAGCTCCAAGTGGCTGTTCCATGTTAGTTAAAATAGCCATAACACTCTTTCCAGCCTTACGTCCAATCTCTACCATTAGCCTTGCAAGCTTTTCTGCCTCCACTACATTCTTCATAAAGGCTCCAGAACCAACCTTTACGTCAAGAATTATTTCATCATCATTTGCCGCAAGCTTCTTTGACATAATTGATGATGCAATAAGTGGAATTGATGCTACTGTAGATGTAACATCTCTTAAGGCATAAATCTTTTTATCAGCAGGTGCAAGGTTACCTGACTGCGCAACGACCGCAAGCCCTACCTCATTTACCTGCTTATAAAACTCATCTTCACTAAGATTTACCCTAAAGCCTGGGATAGACTCTAGCTTGTCAATAGTACCACCTGTATGTCCAAGTCCTCTACCACTCATCTTAGAAAACTTAATTCCCAATGCCGCAGCCATAGGACCAAGTATTAGAGTTGTCTTATCTCCAACTCCTCCTGTTGAATGCTTATCAATCTTATAGCCTTCAATTTTTGTGTGATCTAAAACCTGACCAGTGTCTCTCATACGAAGTGTAAGAGTTGTAGCCTCATCATCAGTCATTCCCTTAAAGTAGACCGCCATTAGAAAGGCCGTCATTTGATAATCTGGTATCACACCCTCTGTATAACCAGCTACAACATATCCTATTTCCTCATCTGTAAGCTCTAATCCCTGTTGCTTTTTAGATATAATCTCAACTATATCCATATATCTTCCCCCAATCTTAAAAGATTATCTAGAATATATTCCTAGATTCTTTATTTCATATCTATCATCCATAGAGATAGCCTTAATACAATCATTAATATTTTTAATCTCATCCTTAGTTGATGAAATCTCAATATAGAAATTATATTTACCTAAGGCTTCCTTTGTAGGACGTGAAATAATCGCATTTAGGTTTACCTTATATTCATTAAATAGCTTTAACGCGTCAAATAAAATACCTGGATAATCCTCATTCATAAATAGACATAATGAGCACTTAACATTATTGCTTTTAAGCATTGGCTCATCAGTCTTTGATACCACAACAAACCTTGTGAAATTAGAATCTCTATCAGAGATATTCTTTATATTGATATTAAACTCATATTCACTTGCCTTATGAAGCGGAATAATAGCTCCATAGGTATCATCGCTTTTAAGCAAATTATTTAATGAAATCATGTTTGATTCAGTCATTATTAGATTGAAACGATTCTTAATAGTTAAAAAATCAATACATTCAGCCTTTGCCTTAAACTGAACAAACACACTTTTAACATCCTCTATTTTCTTTGCATTTGAAACAAATGCGAACTCAACCCTTTCATCAAGCTCAGAGATAATTTTATAATCATTTTTAATTAAATTATCAATAGCCTCAAGGACATATCCATCAAGGGAGTTTTCAAACGGTATAACTCCAATACCAAGCTCATTAATACCCTCAATAGTCTTCTTTATAGAAGGAAAATATGTAATATTCAATTTTCTTCCACTACTCTTTAAATAGTCCTTGCAGGCAACATCACAAAATGTTCCCTCTGGACCTAGTGTCGCAATACTCTTGTTATACACTGATTCCATTCTATAATCCTCTTCCTTAATAAAGCGATAAACGCTTCTTTTTTTATTATCCTTAATAACATAGTAGCTATAATCATCAATATATAGTGCTGTGTCATTTTCTAAGGCTAACCCCGAAACTCCATATTCTCTTGGGATATCATTAAATATCTCAAGATCTCCCATATTGTAGTGTGGGCACACTACATAATTAATTAAGCCAATGCCCTTCTGCATTTTATAATTGTAGGTATGAAAATTATCCTGGTAGGAATCTGAATCTCCCATACCAGAAAGTGCCATCATATTCATTCCAGCACTAATGCCTGCAATAAGCTTATCGCATTTTCTTAAATACTTATCTATATTATACTCTAAAACCTTATCTACTAAATGCTTAGTATTTCCTCCACCAAAGTATAGGATATCAGCCCACTCTAGTGATTCATCTATACCATTTGGGTCCTTATACAATAAAAGGAATTTAGTGTTGCATTTATAATCTTTAAATAGAGTACCTAAATTCTTTAATGATTTATCATTATCCTTGGCAGCAGCTGGAATAAGTAAAATATTAGGATTTTCTTTATAATTTACTATAAACTCTAGGATTTTATTAGATTTATTATCTACATCCTTACCGCCAATTAACAATAACCTCATTCTTATCTTCTCTTTCTAGCCTCTAGCCTATAAATAGGACCAAGCTTTGATTTCTTAACCTCATACTCTGTCATAATATTAAATACATCCTCTGAATGTAGGTCAACTGAAATATTAGATAATACCCAGTTATCCTCGCTAAATGATTCAATACTAAACTCAAACAGACTCTTATTATCAGTCTTTTGCATAATAGCTCCATCATCATTTAAAATATTACGATATATATCAAGGAAAGTCTTGTATGTAAGTCTACGCTTTGCATGTCTTGACTTAGGCCAAGGATCACTAAAGTTTAGATAGATATTAAAAACCTCACCAGCCTCAAATATATCACATAGTGTTAACGCATCACCATTCATAATCTTAAGGTTTGGAATCTCTTCATTTTCTATTTTTTCAAGTGCTCTAATTAGTACACTTTCAAACTTTTCAATGGCCACAAAGTTAATTTCAGGGAAGGCCTTAGCCATTCCAATAATGAAATTACCCTTTCCACATCCAACCTCTAAATGAATAGGATTATTATTCTTAAATACTTCACTCCACTTACCCTTATTCTCCTCTGGATGTGAAATGAAGTAATACTTATTCTCTTCTAGTGCCTCACGTGCACCCTTAATCTTTCTTAATCTCATTTTACTAGCTCATAAATAGCATATGCATAGATAGCTATATCCTTCTTAAAATTATTTAAATCAATATATTCATTTGGAGAATGAATTAAATTATCCTCTCCTGGAAGTGTTGGTCCAAATGCTACACAGTTATCAATAAACTTAGCATATGTACCACCACCAATTGTCATAGGCTTATTAATAGTATCTCCTGATATTTCCTTATAAGCCTTATATAATGACTGAACTAAATATGAATTAGGATCTACATAATGTATTTCCTTTCTATGATCAGCCTTATAGATAAGCTTGTGCTTATTAGCACAATCCCTAACAAAAACATCAATAACCTTATATTGGCTATCCTTTGGAGTTCTACAATCACATTGGATTAGGCATTCATTATTCTCAACCTCAAAAATACCTGGGTTTAATGAAAGCTTACCCATATCTCCATTCTCTACATTAATCTCCATCTTTTCTCCATATGGATCAAATGAAAGACAATCTAAAATAAAGCGTGTGAAGTTATCATTATAAATTGAGTTTACAAACTCTGCCATAATAAAGTTGGCATTAACACCAAGCTCTGGAGTTGAACCATGAGCAGCCTTACCATAAGTATAATAAACAGAATCCTTAATCTCACCCTGATAGCTATGAGATTCTAGAAATTCATTAAACTCCTTTGAATAATCACCCTTTAATGTAACAGCACATGTATCTGGTACAATATTAACTCTACTTCCACTCTTCCATGTCTTAATAATAGAATGTGGGTCAACAGAACCTAAAATACTAAAGTTTGCAAAAGCCTTCTCTCCATAAATTAGAGGGAAATCTGCATCTGGTGAAAAACCAATGCTTGGCTTATTATGCTTCTTAAAATAATGAGTAAGGCAGCGTGACTCTGTCTCCTCATCACATCCAACAATAAGCTTTACAGTTTTATTAAACTTAACACCTAAATCTCTTAGCATCTTTAAGGCATAGTATGAGGCAATAACTGGTCCCTTATCATCAGTTGAACCTCTACCATAAAGCCTATCACCAATAATAGTCGCCTTAAATGGATCAGTATCCCAAGCTCCTTCTGCAGGTACTACATCAAGGTGTCCAAGGATTGCAAAATCCTCTCCACTACCATACTTAATCTCACCTGCATAATATTCATCATTTAAGCTTTCAAAGCCATCACGCTTTGCAAAGCCTAGCATTGTATCTAATGCCTTAGCACATCCTTCACCAAATGGGTGAGCTGATGTTGGCTTATAAACATCAAGAACTGACTTACACTCTATAAGCTCTGATAGATCCTTTAGTGCATCATCATAATACTTATCTGCAAGCTCTAAAAAATTATAATCCATAAAAAACACTCCTTAATTACTTAAAAAGCAACTGTTATTTCAGTTGCCTTTAATATCTGTTAGATTTCCTTTCCAATATGCATTTCGTATATTGAATCAGTAAGGGCATCAATTGCCTGAGCCTCATCATCACCAGTAGCTGTAATAGTGATAATCTCACCGTTATAGATTCCAAGGCTCATAACTCCCATAATAGACTTAAGATTTACTACCTTAGATTCTAGCGCAAGCTCGATATCAGATTTAAACTTAACTGCCTCATTAACTAAAATTGTTGCAGGTCTTGCATGAATACCTGACTCTGATGTAACCTTAAACTTTTTTGATAACATAATGCTCCTCCTATAATCTCTTTGAGATCTCCTTTTCGATTAACTTTGAATCATACTTGAATAAAAGCTTAACATTATTCCCTGTGATAAATACTCCCTTTTCAGATAGTGTGTGTAGCTTATCTGCCATAACTAAATCTAGATTTCTAACCTCTACCTTAAGTCTTGCATTATCAACTGAGGCAGAAGCTATATTCTCCTTACCACCAAGCCATGCCATGATGTTTTGCATAAACTCCTCATCAACCTTAACATGACCCTTATTCTTTTTCTTTATTAAAACCACAGTAGCTATAATACAGGCGATTAGTACAACCGCAAGAATTGCCACTATGATAAATACATATTTTTGTGTTGTAGATAACAATAACATAAACAAAAACCACCTTCTATATTATTATACATTAAAAACCCCAATATTTTCAAGTTATTTATACATAGTATAAACAATTAAATCTAGTTTTAAAAACGAGACAATTTAATTATTGAAAATCTCTTTTATTTTCTTCTATATCTCTTTAAATGTTTTTCTTAATGTGTTATAATAATCTCGTATTTTATGGAGGTTTTTTTATGGACAAGATTAAACCAATACTTACAAGCTGGCTAGACGAGCTAGATTCATTTGAATTTCCTGATTATGAAAAGTTCCCAGATATAGAGCTTTATATGGATCAGGTTATAAATTATTTACAGCGTGAGCTAAGAGTATTACAAACCTCTTCCCTTGATCATGTTATTACCTCTTCTATGGTAAATAACTATGTAAAGGGTAAGGTTGTATCAGCTCCTATTTCAAAGAAATATAACAAAGAGCATTTAGCCCTAATCAATGAGACGTGCTCATTAAAGCAGGTGCTATCTATTGCTGAAATCAAGCAAATCCTTGATTCAGAATATAAGGACACTCCTAAGAGTGAAGCCTTCAATAGCTTTAAGGTTTTATGCAAGGATGAGTTCAAAAAGGCTATCGACTTTACAAATGAAAAGCTTGCAAATATAAGCGATGATAATGATATTGAGGCCTTAACAAAGCTTGCCCTAGAGCTTTCTATTACTGCAAATGCCTATATCACAATTGCTAAAAGAATCCTTTATTACAACAAGAAATATACTGATATGAAGGAAATAAAGGCAGAGCTTGCTGAAAAGAATAATGATTAAGCTGTAGAAATACAGCTTTTATTTTTAAAAAAGCATTCCCGATTGGGAATGCTTATTTATTTAATATTAAATTCCTTATAGTCACCCTCTGGTATATATTCAAATACCATTTCTTCTTTTTTAGTTGGATGAATTATAGTAAGGCTATAGGCTGAAAGTAAATACCTATCACCAAGCCTTATACTACTTCCATACTTTATATCTCCAACAATTGGATGACCAATATTTGAAAGCTGACATCTTATTTGATGATGACGTCCTGTTTTTAATGATATATCTAGTAGAGTTTTATCATTTTTATAGTCTATTGCGCTATATGTAAGGATAGCTTCCTTTGAGCCCTGAGCCCTTTTTATAAAGGCCTTTTTCTTTGCCTCATCATAGTATAGCATGTCCCTAAGCTCTAAAGAGCCTAAAACCCTACCCTCTACTACTGCTAGATACTTCTTATGAAATCTATCATTTTTAATATCATCGCTTAGCCTTGAGGCTGCCTTAGAGGTTCTTGCAAATACCATAACACCATCAGTATTTCTATCAAGCCTATGAACAAGGCCTAGATATACATCACCTGGCTTATTATATTTTTCCTTAATATATTGCTTTAGGATTGTAAGCATATCAGATGCGTTACTCCCATCAGCCTGAGAAAGTATTCCTCTTGGCTTATAGCATACTATTATATGATTGTCCTCATATAAGATATTTAAGTCCATTATTCTGCCTTTCCAGTCGTATCGAACATATCGAGCTTTTCCTTAACAGTTTGCTCAATCATTTCGCATCCTGGCTTAAGTAGCTTACGTGGATCAAATCCCTTACCATCAAGGTCCTTTCCACCTTCAATATACATACGAGTTCCTGCCGCAAATGCTAGCTGAAGCTCTGTATTTACATTAACCTTACATACGCCATGACGAATTGCACGTTGAACCATTTCTGCAGGAATACCTGAACCACCATGTAATACAAGTGGTGTATTCTTACAAGCTGCTTCAATTTCCTTTAATCTATCGAAGTTAAGTCCTTCCCAGTTTGCAGGATACTTTCCGTGAATATTTCCAATTCCAGCGGCCAGCATATCAATTCCTGTATCAGCAAGTCTCTTACACTCCTCTGGACAAGCAAGCTCTCCTGCAGATGTTACACCATCCTCAGTACCACCAATTCCTCCAACCTCACCCTCAACAGATGCGTTAGTCTTCTTAGCATATTCTACAACCTGCTTAACCTTCATAACATTTTCGTCAATTGAAAGCTTTGAACCATCAAACATTACTGAAGTATATCCAGCATCTAATGCCTTAAATGCTCCCTCAAATGTACCATGGTCTAGGTGTAGACATACTGGTACTGTAATATTTAAGAACTCCACAACATTATTAACCATATCAACGACATTCTTATATCCACCCATATATTTAACAGCAGATTCTGATGTCTCTAATATAACTGGTGCCTTTGCCTCCTGGCAAGCACTTAATACTGATTTTATCCATTCCAAATTGTTTATGTTAAATGCTGGTATGGCATAGTTTCCCTTTTGGGCTTCTAGTATCATACCCTTTGCGTTTACTAGCTGCATTCAAACACCCCCATATATTAGTTATTATACCCTAACCAAAAGTCTTTTTCAACAAATAACAAGCCTAAACAAAAGAAAGTTGCTTATGTTTTCTTTGATAGCTAGATATATTCTTTATAATTGTTTCCATATCATGGACAATAGACTCTTCTGTGAACGCTCCATCAATATATGATTGAAGCATTTTAGCCTTAGGAGAATCAATAACATATGACTCACCACGAATAGAATCATACTTACTTCTAAGTCCAAAATAGTTATCATCTAAGGCATGATAAACTGCTTCCTTATGCTTATTAGAAATAATAATTGAAGCTCCTCTAAACATAAAGTAATCACATCCATAATGTATTGCAAGGCTTATAAGCCCATCCATTGTGTTAATATCATCATTTAAAAATGGTAATATTGGAGAGACATCAAAGCCAAGTGAAATATCAAGCTTTGATAACCCCGCAAGAATTTGTAGCTTATCCTGAAGCTGTGTACCATCAATATTTTTCATATCATTATTGTTTGTAGTACAAATCTTTAGCATCACTACAACCTTACTATGCTTAGAAATAGATTCTAATATATCCAAATCATTTAAAATAAGCTTAGACTTTGTAAAAATAGTAACACCACACTTATACCTATCAATAAGCTCAAGCGTAGCTCTTGTAATACCTAAATCAGATTCAATTAAAGGATATGGATCATATAATGAACCAAGAATAATTTGAGTTCTTTCCTTCTTCTTAAGCTCTGCTTCAAGGCCTTTAATATCTATTGGAGAAATAGATGTTAAATAGCTTAAATTCTTGTTGGTAGGATTAAAATATAATCCATTATCACCAACATAGGTATTAATTTCATTTTGCTCTGTAATAATCTTCATATTATCACCACTCTTTCGTTTGATATAAAAAGGGTAGATGCCTACCCTTTAAATCGCTTTTAAATTATTTAGGATTTATATGTAGTACATTAAATCAGCTTGTCTATAATTTCATATGCCCTAGTATCAGTAAAATTATCGACTGTAAATAAGGCATTTGATGTATCTATCTCAGATGGATCATCAACTACTCTAATAGTATCATAGCCATTATCCTTAAGCATATTTATAACCCTTTGATTATCCTCAAATACTACCACATCTCTTTTATCAAGACCCATACGTAGTAAGCAATAATCATATACATCAGGATATTCCTTACTCTTCTTTACCTTAATTGTTGTAATAACATCAATAAAGTAATGAGGTATACCATATCTTTTAAATAGGCCTAAAACTAAAGGCTTTGGAGTATCTGTTGCGATAATCATCTTATATTTTTTAGCATACATATACTCTAAAAAATCAAGTACTCCTGGCTTAAGCTCAAGCTTTTTAAAATAAGCCTCCTCAATAAGACAGTTAATCTCCATTCTAATGAAGTTAGCAGTTGTATCTAGATTATGCTTCTTCTTAATATATTCACTTGATTCCTCAATAGACATATCATGACATTCTAAATCAATATCCTTATCAATTATTCCAACTGTCTTTAAATATGCCTCTCCTAAATGATTCCAAAAATAGGTAGAATCACAAAGAGTTCCATCCAAATCAAATATAAGACCCTTTTTCATTATCTAGCCATCCATCCACCATCTACATTGATAGTTTCACCATTTACATAATTTGATGCATCAGATGCAAGATATAAAACTGCACCCATCACATCATCATTAAGACCCCATCTTCCAGCAGGAATTCTATCAAGGATTTCCTGAGATCTCTTTTCATCATCTCTTAAAGCCTGTGTATTATTAGTTGCCATATATCCTGGAGCTATAGCATTAACATTAATGTTATACTGACTCCACTCATTAGCAAGTGCCTTAGTCATACCCATAATCGCATGCTTTGATGCTGTATATGATACAACCCTTACTCCACCCTGATATGCTAGCATAGAGGCGATATTTATAATCTTACCTCCCTTACCACTATCTATAAAGTGCTTAGCACATGCCTGAGATAATAAAAATGGCATTTTTAGATTTACTGTAAGAACCTGATCAAAGTCCTCCATCTTAACATTAATTGCATCCTCTCTTTTAATAATTCCAGCATTATTAACTAAAATATCAACTCTTCCAAATTGCTTAATCGCCATATCTACTACATAGTCTGCATTAGATAAATCTGAAAGATCTGCAATAACCTCGCTAAAATATCCTTCCTTAATAAGGCTCTTTGTTTCATCACAAGATCTTCTTGCAACTCCACAAACCTTACATCCAGCCTCTGCTAAAGCTACACACATCTTTTGTCCAAGACCTGTATTTGCTCCTGTTACAATTGCGACCTTCTGGTCAAGCTTAAATAAATCTAAAATCATAAGCTCCTCCTATTTTTTATTGTTTTCTTTATTTATCGCATTCTGATAGAAGGTAATTATCATCCTTGATAATACCTTAATGGCTGTAAGCTGGTTCTTATTCCAAATACGTCTTCTATCAAAGGCCTCAAAGCACATTAAATAATCAGTTGCTCTTGTAGTTCCACATGCAGAAATAACAATTGAACCATGATCGTATGGAATATTCATACAAGCACTCATAGCCTTTCTATCATACTTATATTCAAATATATCGGATGCTATAAAAATACCACCCTCAAATTGATCATTAAATGATTTAAAATCAAGTACAGATAGCTCACCATATTCCTTTTCTGATTGAACCATCTTATAAACCTTCTGTATAGTAGATCCATCACGCTTATAAATTGTAATACGCTGTAATCTAAAATAAGCCATTATATCAACAAGCTTTGATAAAGCCTTCTCCTTAGTAGGATTATTTAAAATACTACCCATAATATCACTAATGAAAATTGATATATCTGCAGTACTTGCAAAATCCTCCATTACAGTATCCTGTATTGGCTTATCTACATCAATTGCACCATGCATTTGCTCATTATAAATGACATAGCAATTTCTTCCCTTAGCCTTACCCCTATATAAGGCCTTGTCAGCACGGGCAAGTAGATCTGTCTTTGTTTTTCCATCAAATGGATATGTAGCATATCCGATTGTAGTTGTAAGCCTTGATGTATAAAGATTATTATTATTCTTATCATCATAGAATGAGTTCTTTATAGCTCTACAAAGATTTCTCTTTTCCTCATCAACTGGCTGATGGTCAATTCTTTTTATAAGAATAAACTCATCTCCACCTACACGACCAACCTCACCATCTTCACCAGCAATAGCCTTAAGCTTTTCAGCTGCAGCTACAAGTACTCTATCTCCATAAATATGTCCATAGGTATCATTTATAGTCTTAAAGTAATCTAGGTCAATCATACATAGCATAAAGAAGCCACGCTCTTTAATGCAATTATCAATATATTTCTCTAAATTAACCTTATTTAAAAGTCCTGTTAGAGAATCTCTTTTTGAAAGCTCTAAAAGCTTATCCTGCTCAATTAAAAATGAAGATATGTTTTCAAAAATACCACATACAATTCTATCCTCTTCATTTCTTTCAAATGAGCTGATAAGGTACCATCTAGATATACCATCATGTAAAGCCTTAAAGGCTAGCTGCTGCTTTGAAAAATTACCCTTCACAAGAGTAAAGAAATTTATTAAATCTCCTCTTGAATCCTTCTCTACAACAAACTCATCACCATCGAATGCCTCTTCAATAGTTTGGTCCTTTATGATATAGTCGGAATGAAATAGGATAGTTATTCTATCCTCTAATGTATCATATTCATAATATGCAATATTTTTTGACATGAGCTGATACATCTTATTCTCATCAAGCATCATAAATCACCAGCCTTAATACCATCACATTTTATAGAGATGGTGCGTTCTTTTCCTTATAAACTCCGTTAATTTCATCAAATGGGAATTCAAGATTAATAGTCTTATCTAGGTAAGTTGTAACTCTTAAATATCCCTCTGTATTATACTCATCAGCCTTAACAACAAATCTTGTATTTGCCTCAAGCGTTAAAATGCAGTATGCATAATGATTAGGCAAATAAAGCTGCTTGTTAGTTCTTGAATCAAGCTCTACACAAATCCATTGTAAGTAATTCTCACTTTCAGGATCAAACTCAATAGCATATACCATAACTGAACCAGTTTGTGGATATATTAGCTTATTTTGAGAATATGGCTCCTCTTGATAATAGATACCATATACTGTAGCACTCTTAATTGAATTGTAGGTTTTCTCTTCAATAAAAACCCCATCAATCTTAATAGAATCTAAATCATCCTCAGAATATGTTTCAACAACGCTTCCTCTTTCATCAGATTCAACATCAGGCTCAAGAACCAAAACGTCCTTGAATAATTGTCTAATTGCTTTCATCCCTTCCAAACCTCCTAATATTTTTTTATTTATAAGCTATCTCGAAGACTTCCTCTACACAAAGAGTTTCCTTCATAAGCTTAATGCCATTCTCCTTTGCATAGGCTTCAAGATCCCCTTTATCCTTAACCTGTGCATACTCTATAATATTTACTGCAGTTGTCTTAATAATAGCCTTAGCCTCTCCAGCCTCATCACAAACTACAGCATAATCCCCTTTAATTGGTAGTGGCTCCTTATTAGCTACATAATCATCATATAATGAAACCTCATGAGTCTTTTTTCCTTCAAGAATAGCCTTAAGTGATTCCATGTCGTAATCATATGTCGCAAAGTCACTTTCAATATTATTGTTTTTCTTAAATATATCAAACATTTCAATGTCTGTCATAGTTCTACCTCATTTAAAAAAGCTTCCGCAAAATCTGTATCTATATGGTAATGTCTATAATCCTTTAGCTTACTATAGAACCTATCATAAATCATATTATATAAATCAGGATTAAAAGGAATAATTCCTATAGCCTCACCCTTCTCATTAATACAAATGAACTCATAAGAATTATCCTTTGTAAGCGCAAAGGATAGCTCCCTTATTTCACTTGAGTTATTTGAAGCCTTTAAGAATTCCTTTAATACCTCAATTACTCTATCATCATAATCTGACTCTAAAATTAAAATCTTATCAATTAGCATGTAAGGCTTATTTACAATTCTATAGGTATAGCCCTGCATAGGATTTGATTGCTCAATAGACTTAAATGTAAGCTCATCATATGAATTATTAGGATCAAATTGAATCATAAACCTTTTCTTCATATCATGATATAGGAATGGATAATACATTGTAGCCTTAAGCCCACATTTATCGCATTTATACTCAAATATCTTACCATTTAAAACATCAACGCGAAGATTATCATCAATTGATACATTTACGCTTTGATATAAATCCATGTTATTTTTTGTACCACATTTAGGGCAGGTAACGAGCTGTCTAATCATTTTGCTCATACAAAAACACCCCTCTTTAAAAAATTATAGCATATTTTTAAATAAAATTAAATAATTCACTCTAAATCTACTAATATTTATATTATTAATAAGGCCAGTCTACAAAAAATGGACTATGAAAGACATAGTCCATTAATTATTTTATTCCTTACCATCCCAGCAATATGTACAAAGCTTATCCTCATCAATTTCTGTTGCGGCCTTAACATCATCAAGACGGTTGAATTGAAGAGTAGTAAAGTTTAATTGCTTACGAATTTCCTCTACCATTGTCTTATATTCCTCTGTATCTGGGTTAGTATATTTAGCAAGAACCTCTTCTGTTACCTCTGGCTCTAGCTTTGCGATTATACGACGAGTAATTAAATCCATCTCAGAATTAGATCTTGAGAAGTTTAAATACTTACATCCATAAACTAGTGGTGGACATGCTGAACGAATATGAACCTCACGAGCTCCTGATTGATATAGGAACTCTGTAGTTTCTCTTAGCTGTGTACCACGAACAATTGAGTCATCAATTAAAAGTAGTGACTTTCCTTCAATAAGCTCATGAACTGGAATTAGCTTCATATGAGCAATAAGATTTCTCTTAGATTGAATAGTTGGCATAAAGCTACGTGGCCATGTAGGTGTGTACTTTATAAATGGACGTGCATAAGGTATTCCTGATTCATTAGAATATCCAATTGCATGTGCAACTCCTGAATCAGGAACTCCAGCAACACAATCTGGATGAATATCTAAGTTCTGCTTATCACGCTTAGCCATATTTCTTCCACAGTTATAACGCATACACTCTACAGACTTACCCTCATACTTAGATGATGGATATCCATAATAAATCCATAGGAATGTACATATTCTCATCTTCTCACCTGGCTTAACAAGCATCTTAACACCATCTGGTGTAACGATATCTATCTCTCCAGGTCCTAGCTCCTTATAATCCTTATATCCAAGGTTAAGGTAGGCAAATGCCTCAAATGATACACAGTATGCGTCATCCTTCATACCAATAACAGCAGGTGTACGACCATACTTATCACGTGCAACATAAATACCCTTATCATTAAGTAGGATGATAGTAATTGAACCATCAACTATATCAAGGGCATATCTTATACCATCAATTAGATTTTCCTTTGTATTAATAATAGCCGCAATTAGCTCAGTTGGATTAATATCTCCACCACTCATTTCTAGGAAATGAATGCTTCCAGCCTTAAAAAGCTTATCTGTAATCTCTTCTACATTATTAATCTTTCCAACTGTAGAAATCGCAAAAGTTCCATGATGTGACTTAACTAGAAGTGGCTGTGGCTCATAATCAGAAATACATCCGATACCCATATTACCCTTCATAGTATTAGCCTCAAGCTCAAACTTTGTTCTAAATGGAGAGTTCTCGATGTTATGAATAGAACGATTAAATCCGTCCTCACCAAGTACTACCATTCCACCTCTACGTGTTCCTAAATGTGAATGATAATCTATTCCAAAGAATAGGTCAAACACACAATCATGCTTTGCAGCGACTCCAAAGAATCCACCCATATAATATCCTCCAATAGCAATTTATTAAAAAATCACAAAATTATTTTATCATAAATAATTTAGGAATTAAATAGAAACCTTTAATAAGCTTTCACCATTAAAGCTAAATACCTCAAATGAATTATCATCTAAAATAGCATAGCTCTTTTCCTGACCACCCTTTGGAAGTGAAACTGAACCAGGATTTAAATATAATGCCCCATTAATCCTATCCATCTTATGGATGTGGGTATGTCCATAAAGGACAACCCCATCACTAATATTAAGATAATGGTCTGGATTAATAATATGACCATGAGTCATAATTATTCTTTTACCATTAAGAGTAAGCTCATACTCATCATGAATATAGAAATCTAATACCATTTGATCAACATAAGCATCACAATTACCCTTAACCGCAATTATCTTATCCTTATACTCGTTTAAAAGCTTGATGCATTCCTTAGGATTATAACCCTCTGGAAGATCATTTCTTGGTCCATGATATAAAATATCTCCAAGGCATAGCATCATATCAAACGATCCACTATTATAAACATTCAATAAATCCTTAAGGCACATACTATCACCATGTAGGTCAGAAAAAACTAAATATCTCATTATTCGAATAATCCCTTCAAGTCATCTAAAGAAATTCTCTTAATAACATCATCCTCACTAATAACACTATTAAATAGATCCTTCTTCTTATTTTGTAGCTCTAAAATACGCTCCTCGATTGTATCCTTATTAACAATCTTAATCTCATGAACAACCCTCTCCTGACCAATACGGTAGGCTCTATCTGTAGCCTGATTCATAACCGCATTGTTCCACCATGGGTCATAATGAATTACTGTATCAGCTGATGTAAGATTTAAACCTGTACCTCCAGCCTTTAGTGAAATAAGGAATACCTTAATATTTTCATCCTTATTAAACTTTTCAACAAGCATAGCTCTATCAAGTGACTTAGTCTGTCCTGTAAGCTTTAAGAATGATACTCCCATAGCCTCAAGCTTTTGCTCGATGAATGGGAATAGGGATGTAAATTGTGAGAATACTAAAATCTTATGATCATCAGAAATCTTTTCTTCAATAAGCTCCATTAAAAGATCCATCTTAGAATTCTTCATATCTCCAACATTATCTAAGAACATTCTAGGCTCACAGGCAAGCTCTCTTAATCTTGTAAGAACGCTTAATACCTTAGCTATCTTATAATTATCCTTCTTAAGATCATTTCTAGCCTCCTCAAGGTATGAGTAATAAAGATTCTTCTCCTCCTTACTCATAACTGAATAAGAAATAGTTTCAATCTTCTCCTCAAGGTCAAGAACATCAGTCTTAAGTCTACGAAGGATAAATGGTTGGATTCTCTTATTAAGTGATGTTAAAACATCGCTTGATTGAGCATATCCATCATACTTTGCAGTAAACTTATTCTTCTTACCAAGATATCCTGGAAGTACAAAATCAAAGATAGACCATAAATCTGTAAGGCTATTTTCAATAGGTGTACCAGTTAAGGCTATCTTAATATCTGAACGAATTGACTTAACCGCAATAGTCTTTAAGGCCTCAGGGTTCTTAATAAACTGTGCCTCATCAATAACACACATTAAGAACTCATTATCCTTATACTTTTCAATATCAATACGAAGTGATTCGTATGAAATAATAATAACTCTATTCTCAGCTATAGCCTGCTCTACGCACTCACTGCTTCTATTGTTATCATACATAACCATATACTTAATATGAGGTGCAAACTTCTCAAACTCCATAGCCCAGTTAAAGATTAGGGATGTAGGTGATACTATCATTATAGGCTTAGTTCTTTCCATAGAATCAATTAAGCTTATAATCTGTAATGTCTTACCAAGTCCCATATCATCCGCAAGTATTCCACCAAAGCCATATGAAGATAAAACCTTTAGCCACTTAACACCAGATATTTGATAATCACGAAGTGTATCCTTAATGCTTGGCTCAATCTCTATTGGATAATCACTGTAGTTAACCATATCATTGTAGAACTTCATAATATCAGATGAAGCTACAATGTATTTCTTATACTTAGCATTTAAATAATATGCCTGATATAGCTTAATCTTATTTTCTGTAATAGTATCAATATCAAGATCATCAAGCATAGCCGTAATATCCTTAAGCTCATCATAATTAAGCTCAACAGCCTGACCATTAATATCAATATACTTCTTACCATTCTTATAGGCAAGAATCATTCTATTAATATCAGAAATGCTATATTCGCTGTTATCATAGATAAACTCAACAATACCACCATTAACCTTAAGATTAAATGATAGATGCTTTTGTGAGATTGGCTTAATCTCAGATACAGCATCACTAAGATATAGGCTTCCATACTCTGCAAGCTCATTTAAATGATACTCAACAAACTCACAGATATCATCATACTTATCTATAGAATAATTATTCTCCTGATTAAATCCAAATGTATTTAAATAGTTTAAATAATTAGTTCTTTTAATAAACATTGATGTATCCTCAATTGAAGACTTATACTTAACATTTAAAACATGGTTAGTGTAATCAATATATGAATCAATTGATAGGTCGTAGCAATAATCAACACCACTAACATAATCCTTAATATATGGATAAATGTTTATAAGGAAGCTATTGTATGAATCCTTATTAAACTTAACCACACCATCATTTTTCTTTAGATAGTCAAGAACTATATAAAGAGTATGGTTAGATATAACATATATCTTCTCCTTATAGAAAATATAGTCGTGAACAATGGATGGTATCATCTCATAAGATGTATCACTTATTCTAAGCTCCATATTTGAAACATCCATATTTAAAATGAACTTATCAGATGTAAACATATATTCCTTAGAATAGTATCCATTATATACATAAATACTTTCTGGATATAGATTATAAATATCATCAAAAATATTTAAATCAAGATTAATTGTATTACCTGTAGCCTCTAAATATTTAATTAAATTAATAAGCTGATTACTCTTAAGGCTTAGACCCTTGTTTGACATCTTAACAGTCTTATAGTTAAATGTATAATCCTCGTTATTTTCAATACAATATAAAAATCTCTTAATATCCTTGACCTTAAGCTTTTTAGAATCTATAATCGCATCAAGGAATAGCTTCCAGCTATCACCCATAACAACTGTAGGTAAAACCTCTATTTGAGTATAGGCTGGTCTTATAGCGCTATTGTATACGCTATTAAGTAATCTATCGACCTTTAAATTAGATTCATAATCCTTAATTAGATCCTTGTTTTCAAGCATCTCATTTACTCTGTCTCTTAATTCAAAATAAAGACAGATCTCATGCTTACATAAGCCATGCTCCATGCATGTGCAATTTCCGTGAGTATTATCCTGGCCTACGTATAATACTACCTTTCCTACTTCCTTGAACTCACCTTCAATAACAAAATCAAAGTTTAATGTGGAATCACGTAGTAGATTGATATTTTGTGCTTCATGTGACTGATATAAAAGGTATCCGTCATTTAAAGTAAGTAGGGATGAAGCACTTTCTCTTATTGTAGAAATATCAATTTTCTGCATAATAAATCCTCCTATTCACAAGGATTTATTATACCACTTGAAACTTTATTTTTCTAGAAGAAATCAGTAAATTTCTAATATATCTGTGAATTTAATTCCCTTTTTATCAACCTTAAGGCTCCTATTTTGGCTATTTATCCTTAAAACCTCTCCAGTAACGTGATAAATAGAGCCTGCGGAATAATATTTTAAGGAAATCATATCCCCCATTTTTAATCCCTTAAGCTTATAATTTATCTCCTCTGCCATATCATTTGAGATAAGTGGCTTTTCAATATAAATAACCTTTCTTTTTTCAATTTCCTGCATATACCCCTCTAACGCATCAAAGGGCATATACTGCTTACCACGCATATTACTCACGATTATGTCCTCCTAACAATTTATTTCTTTTAAGGGATGTAGCTCCCTCCATCAAATTCATTCCCTTACATATACTTCCTCTTCCAAACTCCTCCTTTATAGAAGAGATTGTCCTATAAAGTATTCTTTCTCTTTCCTCTTTTTTAGAATCTGAAAAAAGATTAATATC
>JAILRQ010000118.1 GCA_024698125.1 Acholeplasmatales bacterium | reverse complement strand
TTAATCTTATTTAGCTTAGCATTATTATTTGCATTTTCTACTGCTTCCTTATTGTATTCAATACCTACTACCTCACTAGAGTTATGGGCAAGATAAATACCAATAGTTCCAACACCACAATATGCATCTAATACCCTTTCCTTAAAGCTTAGCTTACAAGCCTTTAATACATGCTCATATAAAACCTCTGTTTGAATAGGGTTAAGCTGGAAGAAGGCTGTTGGAAGTAGCTCAAACTTATATTTACCAATACTTTCAAGAATAGTCTTCTTTCCCTCTAATAGCTTAATATCAGAGCCAAAGATTAATGAGTCTCCCTCACCATCCGCAAATGATTCAAATACAGATACAACACCCTCAATCTTAATTACTTCCTTTGCAAGCTCTAAAATCTTTGGTGTCTTTTCTCCTATTACAAATGTTACCTGAGCCTCCTTATTAAAATGAGAAACTCTTGTAACAATATACTTAACCTCTCCTCTCTTATATTTTTCAATATAAGGAACAACGTTAAGCTTATCCATTAAGGCTAAAATCTTCTTATTAATATTATTGATTTGATCTGCTTGATTCATACATCCATCAATGTAGATTACCTCTTTACCATCAACAGAATATAATCCTACAGTCGCATTGTCATTAAACTTACGTACTGGAAGGGACGCTTTAAATCTATATCCATAAGGAGACTTCATAAGTACTGTTTTCTTAATCTCAAATGAACGAGGATTAAGATCAGTATAACGAGTAATAGACTCTATTACTCTATCTCTTTTATATTCTCCCATCTTTTCATAATTTATATGCATAGTATTACATCCACCACATCTAGAATAATACTTACATTTTGGCTCGCATCTATCCCTAGATGCGTTCTTTATATCTAAGACCTTAGCATAAGCCATCTTTTCACTAACTGATGTTATCTCTACATCACATCTTTCACCAGGGATTGCTCCTGGGATAAAGATAGCAAGACGGTTATAGTATCCAATACCTTCACCATTTATTCCAAGTCTTTTAATTTCTACTGTTATCTTATCACTTACATTTAACATAATATCACCTACAGCCTATTATATCATAATTTAAAAAATAAATGGGCTAAGATATTAATCTTAACCCAATTTATTATTAATTTGCTAAGTTTGTTCCAAAACCGATACAAATTGCAAGTACACTAATTACTGCAAATGCGATCCAGAAATAGAACCAAACCTTCTTTTGTCCCTTAGCCCAATCATAAGATACAAAAAGCACTACGATTGTAAGAAGGATTATTGCGATGAATTCTGCAAGATCGATAATTCTTCCACCAATTGTAATCCATCCTTTATTATTGATAATACAAATAATCCAGTAAATGAAATTGATGAACATTGCAATAAACGCAAGTAATCCTAATAAGTTACTATTCTTCTTTGTTGCCATTGCCATTCTCCTTTCCCAAACCAAAATCCTATATCATTATACCATACTTTTAAAAATAAAAAAATAGGACCATAGGTCCTATCTTGAAACATCGTATTTTGTTGTATCCTTACCTGATGCTAGGAAGGAATATTCATACATATATTTTGAATCCTTAGTGATTGTAGTAACAGTTGCCACATATGTATCAGTACCATCTGTTTTAGTAATTTGAATAGATGTACCATTAAGTCCATATGTATATGCGATATTATCTTCTAGTGTTAACGCATCAGTCTTTGTATTATATGTATAGCTTGTCTTTAGTGTAGATACTGTTGAAGCTTTTGTGAATGTATATAAATTATTCTCATATGATACAGAATATGTATATCCACCATTTCCACCAGTTATACTTGTCTTATATCCAGAATCTGTTTCCTGGAATGTAAATGATCCTACATTATACTCATCACATTTAATAAGACCATCATATACACCATCCACATTGTTATACCATAATGTATAAACACTCTTAATACTATTTAATCCAGTATATGTTAATGTAACCTGATTCTTATATTCAAGATTAGTGCTTTCATCAGCTTCCTTATACTTAAAGCTTGTTGAAACCAAAATATTTTCCATCATTCTCATATGAGATGATGTATCCTCTACTATTACCTCATATACATTATCATCATCTGCTGCCTCATATGAAGTTGCAATTGACTCATTATAAAGCATTGTAACCTCATTATAGCATTCACGCTCAGCCTTAGATAATCTATTACTGCTTTGATATCTTATTATTATACTTACTACAACTGCGACCACAACTAACACAACAGCTGAAAGTATTACGCTCTTAACAAGTAACATCTTATTACCCTTTTTAGGGTTTTGAATGTCCTTAGTATCATTCTCCATATACTACCTCATATATCGTTAAAATTTCTCCCAAAACTTAACTACGAAAATTTTATCATTATTTGTCGATATTGTAAAGATAAGCATACTATACATTGTTATAGCTAAATATAATAAACTATATCTACTTTATAAGCTCCTTATAAGATGTCTTATAATAGCTTCTATCTATCTTACCATTACTATTATATTTCATCTCTCTTACCTTTATAACCTTATTAGGGAACATATATCTAGGAAGTAGCTTTGCACATACTGCAAATATATCCTCCTCTAAAGCCTTTCCACAGTAGATAAGAATAATATTATCTACCTTTGGATCATATATTGTAACCTCACTCTTTATTGTTTCAAGGGATGAAATAGCTTGATCTATTTCATTAAGCTCAATACGGTATCCCATATGCTTAATTTGGAAGTCTATTCTTCCAAGATAATCATATTCACCATATTTGTTAATCTTAACTCTATCACCAGTTCTATAAATAAGCTCAGGATATGATTCATTTAAAGGATTTTGACAGAAGGCCTTAGCAGTCTTATCTGGCATATTATAATATCCTGAGGCTAAGAATCCTCCTCTTACGCAAAGCTCTCCCTCACAAGCAAGCTTATTATTATCATCTAGGATAAAGGTATCGCAATTATCGCAGTGTACTCCAATAGGTAGAGATTCTGTGTTTTCAAATCTTCTATTTACAGTATAATATGTACAAATATCTACTGTCTCAGTTGGTCCGAATAGATTTGAATATACTATATTATCTCCTAAATTATCAATTAAATAATTCAATACTATTGTAGGCATTACCTCTCCAGCAAATAGTATTGTTTTTAGGTATTCTGGCTTTGCATATTTGAAAACATCAAAATTTCTAAATATTGCAAGGGCAGATGGTACCCAATATACTGTATCAATCTTATTCTCATTTAAGAACTTTACAAGATTTATAGGGAATATAAAGTCACTCTTTGGAATGATGTAATATGTAAATCCTTCCTTAAGACATGAGAAAAATGAAGATACTGAGGCACTAAAATAAAAAGGCATTTGTGCTCCATAGTTCTTACATTCGCTCATCTTAAACTCATTTGAGAACCAAGATATATAATTAATTAGAGCTCTATGAGATACTACTACTCCCTTAGGAAGACCTGTTGAACCTGATGTAAAGATTGAATAAATTAAATCAGTATCAATTTGTCTTTCTCTAATACTATTAAGCCTTACCTCATCTATATTATGAGCTAGAAGCTCATCATATAAATATTTATCCCTAATACTAAGGCTTTCTGCAGTATCCTTATATTTTGCATCATAAATTAATATTTCAGGCTTTAGTGTCTTAAAGATGTTTTCCATTCTTTCAACAGGCATCTTAGGATCTAATACTGTATAGAATCCCCCTGCGTACATTGCGCCTATCATTGATATTACTTCCTTATTGTTTTGATCAAAAAGTAATACGATAGGCTTACGGAAGGCATCTAAGGCAGATGCAAGCCTTTTTGAGGCGTTTAAAAGCTCAGCAAAGGTAATTTTACCATCATCTGATACAAACGCTAAATTATCTGGCTTTTCTAAAGCCGTTTTTTCTAAATACTCTAATACATTCTTCATAACAAAACTCACCAAATAGATTATAGCACATAATTTAAAAAAAACCATCCGAAGATGGTTTTCTTTATTATTACTTATCAAGCTTTGCTACACGTACAGTGTCACGTGCAATCATAACTTCCTCGTTTGTAGGAATAATCCATACTTGGATCTTTGAATCTGGAGTAGAGATAATTCTTTCATCTGAGAATGTGTCGTTAAGCTTCTCGTCAATCTTAACTCCTAGAGGAGCAAGTCTCTTACCGATATTTAGACGAAGGTGCTTTAGGTTTTCTCCCATACCTGCAGTGAAGGCAATTACATCAACCTTACCATTTAGATATAACCAGTAAGAAGCTACATAGTCAGCAACTCTCTTAGCTTGGATATCAAATGTAAGCTTACATCTATGATCTCCCTCATTCATTCCTGCAGTAACATCACGTGCATCGTTAGAACGTCCTGATACTCCTAGGTATCCTGACTTCTTATTAAGGATTGTAACTACCTCATCAGCAGTCTTTCCTTCCTTGTTGCAGATATATGATACAACAGTTGGGTCAATATTTCCTGTACGAGTTCCCATTGGAATTCCCTCAAGTGGTGTTAATCCCATTGAAGTATCCTTACACTTTCCACCCTCAACAGCAGAAATTGAAGCTCCGTTTCCTAGGTGACAAACAATAACGTTTGTATCCTCAAGTGGCTTATTAATTAATTGTGCAGCTCTTTGTGAAACATACTTATGAGATGTTCCGTGTGCACCATACTTACGAATTCCATACTTTGTATACCACTCATAAGGAATTGCATACATATATGCCTCTTCAGGCATTGTTTGATGGAATACTGTATCAAATACAACTACCTCTGGAACCTTTGGTAAAGCCTTATAGAAAGCCTTAATTCCAACGATATGAGCTGGGTTGTGAAGTGGAGCAAGGTCAGCAAGATCTGCAATCTTCTTAACAACTGTTCCATCTGGTCCGTCTACAAGAGTTGAATCCTTGAAGAACTCTCCTCCTTGCACGATACGGTGTCCAACACCCTCGATCTCATCTAGGCTCTTTAAGATATTCTTCTCGATTAATGCGTCAAGTACTAATTGTACTCCCTCAGCATGTGTAGGAATAACTGGAGTAGTCTCCTCCTTCTTTCCATTATACTTTAAAGTAACGATTCCGTTTAGAGCCTTTCCGTCTCCGTCAACTGAACCAATCTTCTCAACTGTTCCTGAAGCTATAACCTTCTCCTCTGGCATCTCTAATAATTGGAACTTAATAGATGATGAACCAGCATTTACTGCCATAATTTTCATGTTTATATTTTCCTTCCTGTTTTTAATTATTTTTATTTTTCAAAAACCAATCCTCGATTTGCTGAAGAACATTATCAAACGCTCTTTCATCATCGAATGTTGGTAATTTGACCATTAAGCAATTCTTGTCCTTAATAGTATTCTTCTTAAATATTATAATACTCTTTGGACTAGATTTGAAGAATGCATCTGGTAATTCAATAATACCATATACTCTTCCTACCTTCTCTAAGCCTGTTTTAAACATCTGATCCTTATCATGCTCGAAGAAATCATTTGGTAATAGACCAATCATATATCCATCATCCTTTAATGATTCTAGGTGATGTAGAACCAAATAATATGGGAAATATGGATCAAGGGTATAGCTTGTTGGAGTATCAAATACTACAAAATCCATATCCTTCATCTTGATATTAAGAGTATCCTGGAAATAGATTTCAACAAGTGTCTGACATAAATCAGCCATACTCTTAAGTATCTTAGTCTTAAGCTTTGAGTTTTCAATAGCGAATAACTTTACATCCATATTAAGGTGTGACTCAATAGATAGAAGCATATTTCCAGTTCCTGCAAGAGGATCTAGAATTGATACCTCCCTTTCACTATGAAGCCTTGAAATTAGATAAGCCATAAGAAAGCCTATAGTATCTGGAGTTACATCCTGTACCTCATGCTCCTCATTAAGTCCTCTAATAATTATAGACTGTAATGCCTTTCTAATATCCTCTGGTGTAAAATCCTTATCGCTAAGACGGCTATATATACGTAATAGCTTAGCATCTGCCTCCTCATCATAATGAGTTGTGATGTCAGATTCTAAAATGTTTTTTACACTTTCAAAGAATAAATCAAAATATGGTCTTTTGTTTAATTCATATAAAGTGCTTATTGATTCTTCCATTACGTCATAGAATAATTCCATGTTTGTATATTCCATCATATCACCAATGATAATTATAACAAAATTATATAATTTTGTAAATAAAATAAAGACTTATCTATTTTTATTAAAAATAGGGCGATATAAATCGCCCCATGATTAATCCTTATTTCTTCTAAGCCTCTTTAGCATTGATGCTAAAATAAAGCTTATTATAAATATTGCAATTGGCACCAAATAGAAGCCGGCCTTCTCTTCGTTTGCCATAAATGTAAGATTAAGCTCCTGGAATAAATATAGTAGCGGCTTTAAAAAGGCTGTAATTGTATACTCTACAGCATTTGAATAAGCTGCTGCACTATGTCCAGACTTTCTTATTACAAAATCAATTAATCCTAATATTGATGCAATACCGAAGATTGAAATAAAGCCGTGAATTATATTATATATCTTGGCATTTATTATTCCTGCAAATATTACAACACCTAAAACAATTGAAGATATTATTACACTAATTCCTGTAAGATCTAAAATCATAGCATATCTCCTTTTTATTTTATTATATTATGATTAGCTACGATTTGCAATCTTATCCTTTACCATATTAATGAAATCATCTAATGCTACAGTTACCTGCTCCTGAGATCCATATGGACGGTATGTAACTGTATTATTTTCAACTTCCTTATCTCCGATAACTAGAGCATATGGAGCCTTAGACATTTGAGCCTCACGGATCTTATATCCTAGCTTCTCATCACGATAGTCAGTCTCAAAACGAATATTATTAATAGTGAATAGATCGCAAAGCTTATCGCAGTATTCCTGATGATGCTCAAGATTTACTGGAATAACCTTTACCTGTACTGGTGCTAACCATACTGGGAATACTCCCTTAGTCTCCTCAATTAGGAAGGCTACGAATCTATCAAGGGATCCAAGGATTGCTCTATGGATAACTACTGGACGAGCCTTTTGTCCATTTTGGTCAACATAAGTTAACTCAAAACGCTCTGGTAGCTGATAATCTAGCTGAATTGTAGATAGAGTTACATCATGTCCTACTGCAGATTTAACCTGTACGTCAAGCTTAGGTCCATAGAATGCAGCCTCTCCTTCAGCCTCATAGTAATCAACACCCATTTCATCAAGAACCTGTCTTAGCTCAGCCTCACTCTTCTCCCAAAGCTCATCGTTTCCGAAATACTTCTCAGTATTCTTAGGGTCACGAAGTGATAGACGGAATGAATAGTCCTTAAATCCGAAATCCTTATATACGTCAAGGATTAGCTTAGCTACTCCCTTGAACTCCTGTGCAATTTGGTCAGGACGGCAGAAAATATGAGAATCATTTTGAGTGAATGCTCTTGTTCTCTCAATTCCTGTTAATGCTCCTGAAGCCTCATATCTAAAGTCATTTGCAATCTCTGCAATACGAACTGGAAGATCACGATATGAATGTAGCTTAGATCTAAACATTACCATATGGTGAGGACAGTTCATTGGACGAAGTACATATGCCTCATCATCCAGCTCCATTGCAGGGAACATATCATCCTTATAGTGAGCCCAGTGTCCTGAAGTCTTATATAGGTTAACATTTCCTAAAGATGGAGTCATAACGTGCTTATATCCTAAGGCAATCTCCTTGTCCATGATATAGTCGCATAATGCACGACGAACGATAAATCCATTTGGAAGCCACATTGGAAGTCCACGTCCAACAAGCTCGTCAAACATGAAGATTCCCATTTCCTTTCCGATTCTTCTATGATCTCTTTCCTTACGCTCCTCTAAAAGCTGTAGATACTTATCTAGGTCCTCCTTAGTAAACCAAGAAGTTCCATAGATACGAGTTAGCATCTTATTCTTGCTATCTCCTCTCCAGTAAGCTCCTGCAACATTTAAAAGCTTAAAGTTCTTAATTGCTGCTGTAGATGTAACGTGAGGTCCACGACAAATCTCTAAATGCTCACCTTGCTCATAGAATCCTACATAGTCATCCTCAATAGCCTCAGTAAGCTCAGTCTTATAAGGATCTGCCTTCATCATCTCTAGGGCCTCATCCTTTTTAATCATTTTGTGAGTGATTCTGATGTTTTCCTTAACAATCTTCTTCATCTCAGCCTCAATCTTAGGTAGATCATCATTTGTAATCTTTGTATCTCCTAGATCAAAGTCATAATAGAAGCCTTCCTCAATAGCAGGTCCTATTGCAAAATATACACCCTTGTATAATCTTCCTACTGCTTGTGCAAGTAAGTGAGCAGTTGAGTGATTTAATACCTCGAATGCCTCCTTAGACTCTTGAGTTACAAACTCAATTGATGAATCCTCATTAATTGGGTCTAAAAGGTCTGTAAGCTTTCCGTTAACACGAGCAACTACACTCTTCTTGGCAAGAGATGGAGATAATGACTTTGCAACATCTACTGCAAGAACTCCAGCCTCAAACTCCTTTGCACTTCCATCAGGTAAAGTAATTTTTATCATTTTTCTTCCTCCTATAAATAAAAAAATCGTCCTTAAATAAAGGACGATTGAAATAACCGTGGTACCACCTTAGTTCAGGATTATATCCTGCACTCATTAAATCCTATAACGCCGGATTTGCGGAATACTTTTCATATTCTCTCCAAAGTAGTAACTATTTAAACCACTATAAGGACTTTCACCACTACATCCTATTCTCTAAATAGCTTTATTAAATAATCATGTCTTTATCAACGATTTACAAACTAAATTATATTATTATATGCTTGTTTTGTCAATAAACTAATTCTTAAATTCACATTCAATTGTTGAGTTTTTAATTCTTTCATAAATACGGATAGCCTTAACATTATCAACTGTATTATTATATGCATCCTCTTTTGTATGAGATAGATGCTCAACAATTTCCTGATTAGATAAATTAGATGCAATAAAGAATGGCTTAGACATACTCCATCTATAATTAAGAATTGGTCCTAATACATCATCTCTAATATATGCAGTAAGATTTTCAGCACCAAAATCATCAATAACTAAAACATCAACATTCTTAAGATCATTAATGATTTCCTCTGAATCATCCTTAAACATAGTTCTTTTAAGCTCACGACATAAATCAGGGAAAAAGACAATAGTAGTTTTTACTCCCTTAATTGCAAGCTCATTTGCAATTGCAGATAGTAAATAAGTTTTACCACTACCATACTTACCATGGATATATAATCCATCCATGTAGTTATCCTTACTATACTCTAAAACAAACTTCTTAGCATAGTCTAATGCCTTTCTTCTAGATTCAGTATCTAATCTAAAATCATCAAAGGTAGCCTTTGTATAGCCATCTGTGGCAAATCTTGTATCAAGATTCTTTTGAATTCTTTGCTTCTGCATCATATCCTTAGTCTTACCACATGCTGTAAGAGTAAAGGTATAGCTTCCATCACTATTCTTCTCTGCTACATGATAATATCCCTTAATTGGATTTAAATCTCCACATAAAGGATCCTCCTGTGACATTTGTAGGAAGCTATTATAATTATCAGGAGTAATATTATAATCCTTAAGCCTAGGGCAATCCTCTTTTAGCTCTTTAATATAATCATCTATAAAGCTCATAGCTTCTTAACCCCCTCATCAAGATTTTTAATATACTCCTCCGTAAACTCGTTAGTCTTCTTAGTTAAAGGCTTAGTATATGTATTCTTATACTCCTTAGGTGTAGCCTTATCCTCCTTGAAGCCTCTTACATACCTCCAAGCACTCTCTCTTGTATCATATCCGTCATTCTTCCATGACTCTGCGACAGTCTTGAAATAAGCAAGACTTGGAAGTACTCCTCCCTTTTGCTTTAGAACATAGAACATCATAATATTTAAAACATCTCTTTCAAGATCTATTGCATCATATATTTGATTAATTGTCTTTAAATACTCCTTAGGGTATCCAGGCCAGTTAGAATCTAGGATATCCTTCATTGAGGCATTAGCGATAAGGTTCATCATTTGATATTCCTCATCACTCATATTAGGCTTTTCAATAGCCTTAATCTTTCCAGCATTTAAATGCTTGTTATAAAGATCGGCCTTACGCTTTAAAATCTTAGTATCAAACATACCAGCAGTATTTATTGATTGCTCAAATAGTGTAACCATAACATCTGAGTCATATCCATAAATAAATGAAATGTTTGTAATAACCTTTCTTGCTTCTGCAAGATTTGAAATAAGCCTATCATCGATACGCTTCATAAATGAATTAAAATCAAATGTATGATTTTTAATAGTAACACTACTATTAGGCTTACGTCCCATAATAAATCCATCTATCTTAAATGGCTTATCAATATCTCTTGATTGGAATACCTGATCAAATGTTACAGATACATTTTGATATAAAAGCCTATCAAGCTGTGCAATCTTAAACTTATCTACAACAAAATCAAACATTTCCTCACCTAAAGCCTCCTTTAGATATATAGGAAATACTGAATCTAAAAGGAATTGCTTAGGAGTAAGTGGCTGCTTTAAAAGGAAGACATATTCATTATCCTTATTAAATGTTTCCATTAATCCTAAAGCCTCAAGCTTTAGCCTTGAATCATAGAAGGTATCATCATCAATTGCAAGTAAATCTAATATATTGATATATACAAGATTATCACTTGTAAGTGTTTGTCTATTGATAATGCTATAAAGCGTTTGATAAACACTAATAGCTCTAGGACCAACAACTGGTGAATACAAAAGTGTTAGTGATGTATAGTCATCAATAGATAATAATGATGATGAATAAATATTAACTTTATCAAGCTTATCTATTGAAGCCATAATACCCCTCCTATGGATGTAGTCCTAATCCCTTAAACTGTGCATACTCACCAAGCTTTGAATAGAATAATAAAATATCCTTCTTTGAAGCTCCAAAGTCAAATACTCTCTTTGACTCGTATGTTATATCTACTGCAGTTTCTGCATAAGTAAACTCAAAAATAGTAATAGTCATTATAAACGTCTTGTTTTCAATAACTATCTCACCATAATTGTCATCAGTACTTTCTGGTACAAATCCACAGTCAGAAAGTACCTTAAGTACAGCCTGCTTAATCATTTTATAATTACCCTTATACCAATGAGTCTTTAAATAAGTCTTATCATTAGATTCTGAGGTTTGTAATAATTTACTCATTTTATAGCACCTCTTTCAATACCTTATCAATTTTTTTATAGAAGTCCTCTAAATCATTATCATTATGCTCAATAATGATATCACTTCTCTTACATCTTTCCAAATTACTCATTTGGCTTCTTATCTTCTTATAAGCATATTCAATGGATATATTATCCCTTAAGGAAAGACGAGAAGCTCTTATATCATCATTTGCTGAAATACAAATGATTGTATCAGCAAGCCTATCAAAGCCTGCCTCAAATAATAATGCTACATCAATAAATAAAACATCACATAGACTTTCATCTATAAGCTTCTTCATTTCCTTATAGATTAAGGGATGTGTGATACTATTTAATACTTCCTTTAGCTTACTATCATTATAGATAAGCTCTCCAAGGGCCTTTCTATCAACCAAATTATTTTTAATGATATTATCACCAAAAGCTTGCTTAAGGCTATCATTAAAAACACCTCTTTCATACATGCTATGAGTAATAGCATCCGCATCAAGAACAGTATATCCCTTTTCTCTTATGTAATTTGTTGCCATAGATTTACCAGAGGCTATACCTCCAGTTATTGCTATTACTTTTTTCATAGTGATTTAATTCTATCATTTAATCCCTTTAATATCAATTATAATTTCTGACATTTTGGACAATAATAGGTTCCCCTTCCATTAGTTTTATCCTTTATAATTTTACTACCACACACAGGACAAGCCTCCTTTGTATGTACCAGTAAATTATCCTGGTTATGACCTATTACACCAAGAGATGATGTATATGATCTTATTGTTGTACCACCACATTCAATAGATTTTAAAAAGCAGTCAAGTGAATGAGATAGTATATTCTTTAAATCCTTTTTTGTTATCTTATTTGAATCCATATGGGGATTTAATTTAGATAAAAATAACACCTCATCAACATATATATTCCCAAGCCCTGCAATAATTGATTGGTCTAATAGTGTGGTTTTTATAGGAGTCTTTCTTGAGGTTATCTTTTTATATAATAAATCAAGGTCATAATCCTTATTTTTAGTAAGATCTATACCTACATTAGATAATGGTTCCGTTGTGTATAAATCACAATTACTCTTATAGCATATACGCCCAAACTTTCTTACATCCTGATAGCATAGCATATAACCATTATCAAAATAGAATATAACATGGATATGCTTGTTATCCATAGAATCCTTTTTTACATAGAAGTATTTACCCTCCATTCTTAAATGAGATACTAGATTTCCCTCATTTAAATTGAAGATTAAAAACTTACCTAAACGGTCCATAGATATTATCTTTTTAGATAATACATTACACCTAAACTCCTCTATATCATCTAATATAATATTTGGATATTTAATTTTTATATCTGTTATGGTAAGACCCTTTATCTCACCCTCTAAGGCTCTTCTTACAACCTCTACCTCTGGAAGCTCTGGCATATTACCACCTCGTATTTTATATTTTATCACAAAAACAAAGGCTTGGGTTAACCAAGCCTATATTTCTTTAAATATTTATTAGTCTATATGAATATTATGCTTTTCAAGCCAGTCTACACCATACTTTTCAATGATGTAATCCATATCCTTATCTCCTCTACCTGATAGGTTTACAAGGATAGTACCTGTCTTCTTAGTTGTTCTTGCAAGCTTCATAGCATATGCAACTGCATGCGCTGATTCAATTGCAGGAATAATTCCTTCAAGACGAGATAGGGTAAAGAATGCCTCTAGGGCCTCATCATCAGTTACAGTATCATACTTAACTCTTCCGATATCATGTAGGAATGCATGCTCTGGTCCTACTGCAGGATAGTCTAGTCCTGAAGCTACTGAATATACTAAATCAGGCTCTCCATTTTCATCCTTTAGCATAAGTGAATTAAATCCATGCATAATTCCTTCACTACCATATGTTACAGAGGCTGCATGGTCTCCTCTTCCCTTACCTCTTCCAAGAGGCTCAACTCCAACAATTTCAACAGGATCATTTAAGAATGGTACAAACATACCTGCACTGTTAGATCCTCCTCCAACACATGCACATACTACATCAGGAAGTAATCCTGTCATTTCCTTAAATTGATCTCTTGCTTCAATTCCTACAATTGATTGGAAATCACGAACAATTAAAGGGAATGGATGAGGTCCTACAACAGAACCTATACAATAAATACAATCCTTATATTCCTTTAGGTAAGCCTTAAATGCTGCATCTACTGCTTCCTTTAATGTTTGCTGTCCATCAGTTACCTCAACAACATTAGCTCCAAGAAGCTTCATTCTAGATACATTTGGTGCTTGCTTCTTAATGTCTACAGCACCCATATAAATATCACACTTAAGTCCAAAGTATGCAGCAGCTGTAGCTAATGCTACACCATGCTGTCCAGCACCTGTCTCTGCGATAATCTTCTTCTTACCCATAAACTTTGCAAGAAGTCCTTCTCCCATGCAGTGGTTAATCTTATGAGCTCCTGTATGATTTAAATCCTCTCTCTTTAAATAAATCTGAGCTCCACCACAATACTTAGAAAGTCTTTCACAGTGATAAACTGGTGTAGGTCTTCCTTGGAACTCCTTTCTAATTCTTCTTAGCTCATTTATGAACTGTGATGAATGACAAATAGTTTGATAAGCCTCAGTAATTTCTTCAAAAGCAGGCTTTAGCTCATCTGGTATATATGATCCTCCATAATTCTTAAAGAATCCATTTTCATCTGGATAATTCTTAAGATATGTTTCAAAATCTACATCTTTAATTTTCATAGTTATTTCCTTCCATTCTTCTTTATAATATAGCAATTACGAATTAATTATATCATATTTTTAAAAATGTTTATTATTTTAATATAAATATTTAAAAAGGTATTATAGAAAAATCCATAATACCTATCAATTATTACCAATTCTTTTTAAACTTACCTAATCTATATTTAAAATCATTATATCCAAAATCTGTAAGACACTCAAAGGTGTTATCCTCATTTAATACATAAATATTTGGCAATGGCATACCATTAAAGGTATTATCCTTACATGTTGTGTATAAAGCCATATCTCCAAATATTAATAAATCATCCTTTTTTGGAATATCATAAAACTTATATGTACCAATATTATCTCCTGCAAGGCATGTAGGTCCACCAAGTCGTACCTCGTTTGATGCGCCATAAAGATCTGCCATATATAATGGTGGTAGATATGGCATTTCTACTACATCAGGCATATGACATGCAGCTGATGTATCAGTTATTATAAACTCATATCCATTGTTATTGTATCTATCAAGAACATGTGATAATAAATATCCTGCGTTTAACACAACACCCTCACCTGGTTCAAGGTATACAATAACATTCCACTTATCCTGCGCATATTTTATGCACTCCTCAAGTGTTTTAATATCATAATCACTTCTTACAATATGATGACCTCCACCAAAGTTCATCCACTTGATATTTTTAAAGTACTTACTAAACTTCTTGTCTACCTCAAGAAGTGTTGTTTTTAAATCATCTGAGTTTTGCTGGCATAATGTATGGAAATGAATTCCATCAATTAGGCTTAAAAGCTCATCATCTAAATCTCTTTCAAGGGTTGAAAGAGGTATACCAAGCCTTGATCCCTTTGAACAAGGGTCATATATTTCTGGTCCGTGCTGTGTAGACTTTTCAGGATTAATTCTAATACCTACACTCTTACCTCTTTTATGGACAAGTGGTCCATATTCCTTTAGCTGATTTAGTGAATTAAAAATTATATGGTCACTATATTTAATAACCTCTTCTATTTCATCCCTTCTATAGGCTCCACAGAATACATGAACCTCCTTATTTGGCATTTCCTCACGTCCAAGACGTGCTTCATATAGTCCTGAGGCCTCAGTACCAGCAAGGTATGGCTCTAGGGTATTATAAAGGTCATAATTTGAAAAGCACTTTTGTGCAAGAAGGATTCTTGCTCCTGTTCTATCCTGTATACCCTTTAAAATAATACCATTTTCAATAAGTCTTTTCTTATCTAGAACATAGCAGGGTGTTTTTAAGCCTTCAAATAGCTTATAAGGATCAACATCCTTAAATCTTATAAATGGGTCTCTTAAATCTTTTATCATATTACTCTACCATCACAGGCTTATTTGTAGTTCTTGTTGGAAGACCGTATTTATTAAGTCCATCAATAAATGGATCTGGATCTAGCTCCTCTAGGGTATGAACTCCAGTATCTGTCCACACACCCTTAAGTACAAGCATAGCTCCTACCATTGCAGGAACTCCAGTAGTATAGCTTATAGCTTGGCTTCCTACCTCCCTATATGCCTCCTCATGATCACATACATTATAGATATAGAACTGCTTTCTTACTCCATCCTTATATCCATCAAAAATACATCCAATATTAGTCTTACCCTTAGTTCTAGGTCCTAGTGTTGAAGGATCTGGAAGTAAGGCCTTTAAAAATTGAATAGGCACAATCTTTTGTCCCTCATAATCTATTGGTGTAGTTGATAATAATCCAACATTTTCAAGACAACGCATATGTGTTAAATAGCTTTCTCCAAATGTCATATAAAACTTAAGTCTTTTAATTTCAGGGAAATTCTTAGTAATAGATTCAAGCTCCTCATGGTGTAATAAATACATATCCTTTTCTCCTACACCATCAAAGCTATACTTCTTATGAATACTCATAGGAAGTACCTCATGCCACTTACCATTTTCAATATAAGCACCATGAGATGAAACCTCACGAAGATTAATCTCAGGGTTAAAGTTTGTAGCAAATGGATATCCATGATCTCCACCATTACAATCTAGGATATCAAGAGTTTCAATTGTATCAAACTCATGCTTCTTAGCATACGCTACATAAGCCTGTGTTACACCTGGATCAAATCCACATCCTAGAAGAGCAATAAGCCCCTTCTCCTTAAATTTGTCCATATATTCCCATTGATATGAGTAATCAAAGTATGAAGTAAATCCCTTCTCCTTAACTCTTGCCTCATATCTTTTTCTCCATTCTGGCTCTAATACATCCTCAGGCTCATAAGCTGCTGTATCAAGATAATGGCATCCACACTCAAGGCATGCATCCATAATAGTAAGGTTATGATAAGGCATACCTAAATGCATTACAATCTCTGGCTTATAATCCTTAAAAAGTGCTACTAGCTCATCAAAGCTTCCAGCATCTATAGCTCTTGTTGTAATTCTAGTCTTTGTCTTACCCTCTAATTCTTTAGCAATCTTATCACACTTAGAAACTGTTCTTGAAGCTATACATAAATCAGTAAATACATCGTCTAATTGACAACATTTATGAATTGCAACACTCGCAACTCCTCCACATCCAATAATAATTACTCTACTCATAAATTAAAACCTCTTTCTTAGAAATTTGGTGGGTTAGATACCCAAATAACCTTTGATATACCATCATAGTTATTCTTGATATAATGTTCCTTATTTGAAATAAAATAAAAAGACTCACCTTTTTTACAAACCTGAGTCTTATCGCCATAAACTAAAACTATTTCTCCTTCAATAACATAACCGAACTCCTCGCCTATATGTGGATAATCATGGAATGTTTCTCCACATTGCTTAAGCTCAACATAGATAGGCTCCATCATATGCTCCTGAGCTGTAGGAATAAGCCATGTTTGATTATAGGTGTTAAAATCCTTTACGTATTGCTCCTCCTTGGTGAAGATAACCTTTGAATTATCCTCATCCTTAAAGAAATCAGAAAGGGTTGTGGCTAAAACCTCAAGTATTATTTCAAGTGTTTCCAACGATGGGGAAACCATATCATTTTCAAGCTGGGAAATATATCCCTTGGTGAGCTCACAACGATTTGCAAGCTCTTGCTGGGTTAAGCATAAAAGCTTTCTTCTTTCTTTGATTTTATGACCTAAATTCATGCTGGGCTTGCCTCCTTTTTGGGTTTTTAATTATTAAACTTAAAGTTTAAAATACCTAAACAATGCTATTTTACACTTTTTATAATTTTTAATCAATATATAATATTGCTTTTATATTAAAAAAGAAGTGGATTTAAATCCACCTCTATTCATTATTATCCTTTAGGAAGTCTATAAGCTCATCCTTTGTTAAAGGCTTTGAGTAGTAATTACCTTGAACATAATTACTTCCACATTCGATATTAAGCCTCGCCTCATCCTCAGTCTCAACACATGAGCATGTAACCTCACGATTAAGATTATGAATAAGATTATATGTATTTCTTACAATAGATTCTGATGTCTTAGGGTCAAGTGATTTTACTAAATCACTATTAACCTTAACAAATGACACCGGAGCCCTACTAAATGTTTTAATGTTATAGTATCCAATACCATAATTATCTATGGCAAGCTCAAACCCCATATCAAATACTCTTTGAGCTGATTTAGATAAAGTCTCACCATAAAGCTTTATTAAATCATTTGTTTCAAAAATGATATTTGCAGGATTTACATGATACATAGCCTTCATTCTCTTAAGATGATTGAAGAAATCATCACTCTTAAGTGAAAGGTTTGAAACATTAATTTCAATATCACTAAGCTTTAAAGCCTTAAACTCATCTGAGGTAATAAATTGGAATACCTTTTCTATAACCATCTTATCAATTTCTACAATTCTTCCGCTTCTTTCGCTAAAGCTTAGGAAAAGCTCTGGAAGAATTATTCCATATTTTGGATCATCAATTCTTGCGAGTGCCTCAAGACAGGTAAACCTTTGCTTTTTAACTGAGTAAACTGGCTGATATGATACTGTTACATGGTCATTTGTAATAGCATCCTTTGTAATTTTATCAATGTTTGACATAATTTGATACTTAGTATCATTCATTGCGTTAGATACAATAATAAATCTTTCACCAGATTTATCCTCATAATTAAATGATGAAGCAAACTGCATAAACTTATCAAATGATTGGAAGGCCTTTGTTGATGTTATACAAGCCTTAACAGTTGGTCTAAAGCCAAATTGATTCTTAAGCTTTGATGCATCAATAATCTTTATTGCAATATCATGAGAGGCCTTATTCTCCTTAAAGAGCAATACAAAGACTCCTCTATCTGCATAATATACCTCATATGTAGGATTTAGAGCTCTATACTTTGTATTAATAGCTGTCGCAACTGAGTTTACATACTCATTTTCCTTATCAATTGAAAGTATAGATAAAACACTATCAAAGTTTGCAATATTAATAATAACAATATCTACCTTATTGCCTAAAACATATGAACGATATACCTCATTACTAAATGCCTGATATGATCCAAGACCTGTAACTGGATCAATTAATGAATCATTCTTCTCAACAGTCGCAACTATTAATATTAGAGCAAGCGATGTTATAAATAGCTCAATTAAATCATTATAGGCAAGCTGTATTGCAAGTCCAAATATACAAATAACATATGCAGTCGCAAGAGATATAATCTCAGTTATTGTAAATAGCTTTTTATATCTTACAAGAGAATATATTCCAACCACAAGATATACAACACCAATTAGATATGTAATAAATACTAGGTTTCCTCTAGTATATACATAATACTCTCCATTATCTACAAAATAGAATGCTAGGTGAGTTGCAGGTGATGTAACAATTAATATAATGATTAAAATAATAGGTACTGTAAATAGTAGCCTCCATATTTTACTGTTTCTTATTAAATCCATAAGGCCTACAAGAGTAAGAATATATACAGCATATAGATAAAGTATCGCAAACTTAAATATGAAATATAAGATATTTGCAATCCATAAGCCATATAATCCAATAGTTTTAGGATATACTCCTGCTATATCACAAATAGTCGCAAGTATTCCTGAAAGAATAATACCTATAAGCATTCTTCCGGATTTAGTTTTATAATTCTTAGAATACATACATACGACGAACAAGGCTATCATAATAACAAGCCCTGCGATATCATAATACGCATTCATTACCATAGACTCAAGTATCATGATACCACCTCCATATTAACGTTATTCTTCTTTATAAAATCTATAAACTCGTTATGAGGAATTGGCTTAGAGAAATAATATCCTTGGATATATGTAGCACCTAAAGCCTTGAATTGCTCAAGCTGCTCCTTCTCCTCAATTCCTTCTACAACTGTTTCTCTTTTTAAATCCTTTATAAGCTTAAATGTATCATTTAAAACACTCTTCATTGAATCAGTATGAGCCTCATCTACTAATGACTTATCAATCTTTACAATTGAAATAGGAAGCTTACTAAATCTTTCAATATTAGAATATCCTGTACCATAATCATCAAGCGAGAATACAAATCCAAGCTCCTTAAGACGCATAATCGTAGCCTCTATTGCAAGTCTATTGGATGAATCATAGGATTCTGTAATCTCAAGATTAATTCTTTTAGTATCTAAGGAATACTTTTTAATGATTCCTTCAATTCTTGTAATAAGTAGTGGATCAATACATTCAGCCATTGATAGATTAACCTCAATATATTCAAGACCAAGATGCAGAAAATCAGGTCCTGATACAAAGGCCGCAACTGTCTCTAGGACATAATTATCAATATCTCCAATTCTTCCATTACGCTCTGCATATCCTATAAACATATCAGGGCGAATGAATCCATACTTTTTAGAGTTTAGTCTAACTAAAGCCTCAGCTGAAGTAAATCTATTTTCCTTTATATTATAAATAGGCTGATAGAATACCTCAAACTCCCTATCCTGAAGTCCTGTATCAATTATTGAATCAAGATTTGTTTCAATTATAAATGTTGGATCATTTTTAATTTCATTATATTTTGCAAGCTTATTATCATACTTAGTAAGATTCTTATAGGCATTAATAAAGGCTATAAGCTCATGCTCTGATGAAAAATCCTCAAGACAGTTCATTAGGCATACTCCGCCAACCGGCTTAAAATCAAAGCCATCAACCATCTCACTATTTAATTTCTTATGAATAGAATCAGTAATACCCTCTACCGCCTTGTCATTCATAAGAACAGCATAAACTCCATTACCAAGCGAATATAGATCTGTAGCCTTTACACCAAGCTTTTTATATTCCTTAGTAAGAATCTTTACCATTTCTCTAAGGTAAGCTGTAGCTTTCTTTAAATCATACATTCTATAAAGCTCATGGTAATTCTTAATCTTTACTATAAGAATATGCTGACTATATTTTGTGAAATAGATTCTCTTTAAATCAACCATGAATCTTCTATAATTACCTATACCAGATTTTGGATCTATTTGCTCAGAGATGGTTTCAACAGATGCAACTATTAAAATCATTGATAGGGCTTGTGTAAATAACTCTATTAAAATATTCTCTTTAAAATATTGAACAAAAAGTCCAAATATTGTAAGAGGTACAATAGATATTACAGATAAAAGCTGCTTTAGTGAAAAGAAGCTTCTGCACTTTATTAAAAGGTATGTAATATATGCGACCGCATATACAATAACAAAATATAAAATACCTATTCCAATAGTTTCTCGTACATATTCAACTCTTCCATTTGATAGCTCTACTATCTCAAACACTGTATTAAATCTAGCATTTAATAAGATGATAATAAAGCTTATCCCAAAGGGTAGAAATACAAGTATCTTAAACCAAAGCTTCTTTTTATTAAAGCTTTTTAAGGATAGTGATATTTCTATCATGTATATTAGATAGAAAAAAATTGATATATAACGGAATAAATGGTCTAGCATGTTGGAATTTCTAACAATAGATAGAGATATCCAGCTCTTTAATCCGTAATTATCTATTGCATATGATCCAATTACATCATATATAGTAGCTATTAGAGTGAATATTATATAAACAACAAAAATCCTACCAGATTTTCTCTTATGTAATCCGTTAGAGAAAATATAATAGAGAGTTATCCCACATATAAAAATTGCCGCAACATCGAATGATAAAATATATGTTAATAGCATATAATCACTCTCTTCCCACAAAAAATGATTGCCTTACTTATATATTTTATCAAATGTTACGGCTTTTATAAAGAGTAATGCTTACTTTACCTCAAACCAGTTAGCTCCAAATGAATAATCTACATCAAGAGGTACATCAAGCTTTACAGCATTCATCATATCACCTACAACGATATCCTTAATCTTATCCTCTTCTCCCTTGTATACCTCAATTAATACCTCATCATGAACCTGCATGATCATTTTACTTCTCAAATGATTTGCTTCAATATCATTAAAAATCTTAATCATCGCAATCTTCATAATATCAGCTGCACTACCTTGAATAGGAGCGTTCATAGCTGTACGCTTTGCAAACTCCCTCTTCATATAAATATTAGAGTTGATATCTGGAATTAATCTTACTCTATTACAAATAGTTCTTACTAAACCATTTTCCTTACAATACTCAATAGTATCCTCCATAAACTCCTTTATTTCAGGATATATCTCATAATATCTATTGATATAGTTTTGAGCTTCAACATTTGAGATATGCACATCCTGTGCAAGTCCAAATGCTGATATTCCATAAACTATTCCAAAGTTTACAGCCTTAGCCTTTCTTCTTTCAAGAGGCGTAATATCCTTATGTCCAAATATCTCCTGGGCTGTATGAGTATGTACATCAAGCCCAGATTTGAATGCTTCAATAAGCTTTTTAACTCCTGCCATATGGGCAAGCACTCTAAGCTCTACCTGAGAGTAGTCAGATGAGAAAACACTATATCCCTCACTGCGTGGGACAAACATCTTTCTTATCTCCTTACCCTCCTCTGTACGAATTGGGATATTTTGCATATTAGGCTCAATTGATGATAATCTTCCTGTTTGAGTTAATGCCTGCTGGAAGATTGTATGAACCATAGAATCAGGATATATACTATCTCTTATACCATCAATATAGGTACTCTTAAGCTTAGATACACCTCTATACTCTAAAATCTTAGCTACTACAGGGTGAGTATCTATAATCTTTTCTAGGGTTTCAGCATCAGTTGAATATGATGAACCAGCCTTAAGCTTTTTAGGATAATATAGACCAAGATGCTCAAATAGCACAACTCCAAGCTGCTTAGGAGAGTTTATATTAAACTCCTCTCCTGCAAGGCTAAAGATATCCTTCTCTAAATCTATAATCTTAGAGTTTAGAGCCTCCTCCTGTCTATTAAGCTCATCCTTATCAACCTTTACTCCATTATATTCCATATTAGCTAAAACATAGGCTAATGGAAGCTCTATATCATTATATAGGTCAAACTGTCCATTTTCCTTAAGCTTCTCTAATACACTCTTTCTTAAAATATGGATAGCATTACATTTACGAATAGTATGGTTATATATAATATTCATATCCTCTGGTACTGCCATCTTAGCACCCTTACCATATATTTCCTCTTCAAAGCTTACTGCATTATATCCAAAGTATCCGGCAATATTCTTAAACTGAGCATTACCAATAGTTGGGTTAATAATATATGATGCAAGCATTAAATCAAAATCTACTCCACGTAGGTCAATTCCATACTTTTTAAGTATTACAGCTACCCTCTTATAATCAAAGGTATTCTTATGATTCTCCTTATCAGATAGGAATAGAATCATATCAAATGTTTGTAATAGATTGAAATCTATAATATAGTTTCCTGTATGATTCTTAAGTCCTAAGGCTAATGGCTTAGCCTTGTGATAATTAGACTCCATAGCCTCAACATATATTGTTGAGTATGGAACTAAGATAGTCTTAAGCCTTTCTGTATCACTTACAATTTCAAATGCTTCATTCTCCTGCTTTAAAACCTCATGTGTTTCTAAGGCCATTTCCTTTAGAAGTGAATTAAGCTCTAAATGCTCATACATTTCCTTTAAGGCCTTATTATCAGGCTCCTTTTTATCAAGGTCATCAAGAGTAATATCAAGAGGTGCGTCACGCACAATTCTTACCATTACCTTGCATGTTTTAAGAAGCTCCTCATTCTCGATAAACTTCTCCTTATCCTTGCCCTTGATATTCTCTATATGAGATAGTATTCCCTCAACAGAGCCAAACTCCTTTAAAAGCTTAATTCCCTTCTTAGGTCCAATACCTGGTACTCCTGAAATATTATCAGATGTATCTCCCATTAAAGCCTTTAGGTCAATAAACTGCTCTGGCTCTATTTCATAAACCTCGCGGAAGTGATCTATAGTATAATCCTCCATCTCAGTTATACCCTTCTT
>JAILRQ010000050.1 GCA_024698125.1 Acholeplasmatales bacterium | reverse complement strand
GGTGCCATAAATACACCCTTAAAGAAATTGATGTTTTGATTATAATTAGCACCAAGATCCTTACCTATACCAGGAGCTGTTAATCTTTCAGCAATCATATGAATATATTCCTTTTTACCAGCAATATATCCACCACTTTGGGCAATTCCACCACCAAGGTTTTTCATTAATGATCCTACTACAATGTCTGCACCTACATCACCAGGCTCCTTAGCCTCTACTAATTCACCATAGCAGTTATCAACCATTATAATAACATCCTTATTTACCTTACGGATTTCTTGAATGCATTCTTCAATTTGCTTAATTGTAAGAGAATTACGAGAAGAATAACCTCTTGATCTTTGAATCTCTACAAGCTTAACATCATTTTTTGATAATCTTTCCTTGATTTGCTTTAAATCAAATTGACTATCAATTAAATCTATTTCCTCATATTTTACCCCAATACTTTTAAGAGATTGAGTAGAATTACCTAAAACACCAACCATTTCAAGTAATGAGTCATAAGGACATCCTGATAATGAAATCATTGTGTCTCCATGATGTAATAGGGCACTGAAGGCTAACCATAATGCGTTAGTACCAGACATTATTTGACATCTTACAAGAGCATCCTCGCATCCTAATATAGTTGCGAAGATATTTTCAATCTTTTCTCTTCCTGTATCGAAATATCCATAACCATTTCTATCAGTAAAATCTGCATAATCAACCTTATTTTTAATAAAGGCACTTAATATTTTATCTGAGTTTAGGAATGTATTTTCCTCTATTTTTTTATATACATCCTTTAAGTCAAGCTCTGCTTGCTTGGCTATTTCTAAAACCTTATTATCTATATTTTCTATTAACATTTTAATCACCTTTTGAATTTTATCATATTTTAGCTATGTTTTAAAGAAATAGTTTGAAAGTAGTATTAGTTTTTGTTAAAATAAAAAAGTAATTTAAAAAAGGGGTAAAATATATGTTATGGTTTTTTCTAATTTTCTCTACCCTATCATGGGGTATTGCAGAAATATTCTATAAGAAAGGAAATAAGGCTGAGGAAAAATATTCACATTTAAAGACTACAGTATTTGTAGGTATTTTAATGGGACTTTATTCATTAGTAGTTCTATGTGTTGAGGATGTTTCTATTAAATCATTACCAGAAAACTTTGTAAGATACCTACCAGTATCACTTTGTTATATTGTATCTATGACTTGCTCATATTTTGGTGTAAGATTTATTGAGGAATCATTATCAGATCCAATTGAGAATACAAGTGGCGCTGTAGTTCCAATTTTATGTGCAATCTTCTTACATGAAAAATTAACTCCAGTAACAGTAATTGCAGTAATTATTATTGCGGTTGGTATTTTATGTGTAGGATTCTTCGATAAGGAAGGTAAGGAGCATAGAGTTAAGCAATTTGGTGTTAGATTAGCTATATGGGCAATTGCAATGCCATTCTGCTATATGCTATTAGATGCTATTGGTACATTCCTAGATATCTATTATACTGATAGTGTAGAGACTACATTACTTGTTAATGTTACAGAGGATAATCTAGAGCATACAGCTAATTGCTGCTATGAGTTCACATTCTTTATTATTTCAATGGTTATACTTGCATTTATGGAGATTAAAAAGATTCGTCTATTCTCTATAAAGGGTGAAGCTATAAATGAAGTAGTAGCTGAAGATGGTGAGGCTAAGAAGATTAAGTGGTACCAGGTACCTTTAAAGCAAAAGGATAAGATATTAGCTGCAGCATTTGAGACAGCAGGACAGGCAACATATTTATTTGCACTATCTGAGGGTGCAGGTATTGCGGCTGTAATTCTTGGTGCAGGTACAGTTATTACATCACTTATATTATCAAGAATTATTCTTAAGGAAAAGCTATCAAAGCTACAGTATGTATTCATACTTATCATTATGGTAGGTATCATAATGCTATCATTAGTTACAGCATAAAAAAATAGCTTTTAATTATCATAGTTTTATAGCATTCACTAATAAATAAAAAAAGTTCTTGCTAAACTTTAAAACTTATGATAATATTATTTAGGTAAAACTTACTATGGTAGACTACAACCATGGCGGAAGGAGTGTAAAACATTATGAAACAAGGAATTCATCCAGAGTATAAGAAGGTTACTGTAACTTGTACAACTTGCGGAGCTACATTTGAGACTGGTTCAGTTTTAGATGAGATTCGTGTTGATTCTTGCTCAAATTGCCATCCATTCTATACTGGAAAGCAAGCATTCGTTCAAAATGATGGACGTGTTGAGAAGTTCAATAAGCGTTACAATTTAAAGAAGTAATTTAAGTAAAGCACTCGAAAGAGTGCTTTTATTTACAAAAAAGGAGGGATAGCATGGATATAAGATATATGCAGGAGGCTTTAAAGGAAGCCCGTAAGGCCTATAAGAAAAAGGAAATTCCTATAGGATGTGTAATTGTATATAATGATAAGATTATTGCAAGAGCTCATAATCTTCGTGAGGGTAAGCAGAACTCACTATATCATGCAGAGGTATTAGCTATTAATAAGGCCTGCAAAAAGCTTAAATCATGGAGGCTTGATATGTGTGACTTATATGTAACACTTGAGCCATGTGCTATGTGCAGTGGAGCTATCCTTCAGTCTAAGGTTAAGAATGTCTATTTTGGAGCATATGATAAGAAGGCTGGAATGGCTGGATCTAGATTTGATATGTTTTCAATAAGGTTCAATTATGATCCAATTGTATGTGGAGGAGTACTAGAGGAGGAATGTAGTACTCTTATAAAAGACTTTTTTAAGAAGCTTAGAAAAGAAAAATGATTGAAATATTAGCTTTAATATGCTAATATATATTTAGTCTGTCCAATCAGTTGCGGTGAACCTGGTCAGGACCGGAAGGTAGCAGCCATAAGCTTGCGCTGATGTGGACGGGCGCTTATATAAATTATTAAAGGACTTAAGTCCTTTTTTTATATAATTAAAAAAATAATATGGTATAATATATATAAGTTAGGGAGTTGGTGCTAATGGTTGATTTATCAGAGCCAATTGAAGCTTATAAGCAAGGGCTTAAGGATAAATATAATGATGAGGTTGAAAAATATTGGAATGAGCTTGTAAGAGAAGCTTCAACAGATAAAATGGCCAATGAGGCTACATGTAAGGATTATTATAAGACTGTTTCAGATAAGAAGTCTACAACAAAATCCTTAAATAGCACCAAGGGTCTTAGAACATTCTTTATGTTTATAGGATTCATAATGCTAGCCATTGGTGCAGGTATGACCTATTATGGAGCTACCGAGGAAACTTTAAATATTAAGTTTATTGTTATAGGAATTGTACTAATTGTCTTAGGACTTGCAATTGCAATATTAGCCTATAAGCTACCAAAGAATAAAATAAAGCTTTTAGATAAAAAAATAAATGAGCTATCAGGTACGGAGCAAAGCTTACTTGATACAGCATATGCTCAAATGAATAGCTTAAATAATTTATATGATTGGAATATACCATGTAAGATATTTAATAGATTAAAAACAGTTGTGGATCTTGATTCACATTTTGATGTAAAGAAGTATCAATATCTTCATGATAAATATGGATTTGCTGAAAACTTTGATGATAAAACATCAACACTATGTGTCCAATCAGGAAGTATACTTGGAAATCCATTTTTAATTGCTAAAACAATGGAGCAATACTGGTATACTAAAAGATATGAGAATAGTATAACTATCCACTGGACAACACAGGTTAAGACAAAGGATGGATGGACTACACAGCACCATTCACAAACACTTACAGCCTATATTGATAAGCCAGCTGCAGGATATTATGACTATACTACCTTAATATATGGTAATGATGCAGCTCCTAATCTATCATTCTCAAGAGCACCATCAGGAATTGATGGTAAGGATGAGAAGCAGATTAGCAGAATGATTCGTAAGGAGTCAAAGCAATTTGATAAGAAGGCACGTGAGGCTATATTAGATAATGATCCAAATACTAATTATGTAAGATTTGGTAATGAGGAGTTTGAATCATTATTTGGAGGAGAGAATCGTGATAATGAGGTAGAGTTTAGATTACTATTCACACCACTTGCACAAACAAATCTTATAAAGCTTATAAGAAGCAAGGATGGATTTGGTGATGATTGGTATTTTACTAAGGACCATAAGCTAAACTTTATTCAAAGCCGTCACTCTCAGGCCTTTGATTATAGTGCTAATCCAGAGCAATTTATTCATTTTGATTTAGAGGCGGCACATAAGAGATTTGTTGATTATAATAATCGCTTCTTCAAAAACTTCTATTATGATTTAGCACCTTTAATATCTATACCACTTTATCAGCAAACAAAGACTAAGGAATATATCTATAAGAAGAGCTTTAAGGGTAATGTTACATATTATGAGGATGAGATGATGGCAAACTCATTTAACCAAAGCCTATTTGCTCATGAGGATAGTAACACTAATAACATTTTAAAGGCTAGCCTTAAGAAGACTGTAAATGGTACAGATGAGGTAACAATTACAGCTCATGGATTTAGAATGGATGAGCATGTAACAGTATTTAGCCAATGGGGTGGAGATGGTCATATGCATGACATTCCAGTTACATGGTATGAATATGTACCAGTAGAAAAGGAAACTGCTATGGCTATTGAGCCACAGAAATCATCAAGACAGGAATTCAATGAAAAGATTTCCTCTCCTGAGTTTAAGGCTAAGATGGCATTTGCGGCAGCCGGTACATGCCTATATCAAAGAGGATTATTTGCGGCACTGCTTGTTAATACATTAACAGAGGCTAATGCTTCAAATATGAGATCTGCATTAAGTAATAATGTAAGCAATAATAGTAATATTAATAATAATTCAAATACTGCATCTAGCGCCTTAAATAATATTATGGGTGAATTAAATGAGGCAGTTAATGAAGCAAAATCTAGAGTTAAGACAAACATCAGCAATGGAAAGCCAAATGATGGTAATAGTAATAACTCAAATAACCAATAGGTTCTTATTAGCATTGGGCTAATTTGAATATAGAAAGAAAAAATAAGGAGGAAAAGAAGTATTTATGGCAAATGCATTAGATGAAGAGACTGGACCTGTAAGAGAAGAAGGAAAGGATATTAATGTTATCGCAAAGCAAATCCCTGTAAAGGTAGGAGCTGGATCATTAGTATTTGAAATCATTCTTTGGGTATTAGGAATTATTCCAGGACTTATATTTATGTTTATGAAGATTAAGGCAGGTACATACCTACGTCAATTAGAGCAACAAATTCAACATGATGCATCTACAATTGACAACTACCTTGAGCAAAGAGTTGTAATCCTATCTAACCTTGCAAAGCTTGTTGATAAGGCTGTTCAATTAGATAAGGAAACATTTACAGCAATTGCTGAGGCTCGTTCAGGAAGACCTGTAAATGCTATGGCATCTGATGATGCAGCTCGTAATAATTTAGCTACTCAAGCTGATAATATTAACAACAGATTAAATATTGCAATTGAGAACTATCCAGAGCTACAATCTCATCAAGAGATTCAAGATGCAATTCAACAGAATGCATATCTTCAAAAGGAAATCACTGCTGCACGTGAGATGTACAACGATAGAGTTGCTCAATGGAACAGAGATATCCAAGTATGGCCTACTAAGATGATCGTTGCTGCAAGAGCTGGATATACAACACGTATTCCATTCATCGCATCAAAGGAAATCAAGGAGAAGGCTAGAGACGTATTCTTCTAGAATAAAAAAATATGAGGTTACCATAGCTGGTAGCCTCATTTTTTTGTTTATTATAATTCTGCAGTAAGCTTACGAAGGAAGTCCTTCTCATCCTCATTTAGATAAGGAGATAGCTTGTCATAGCAATTCTTGTGGTATTGGTTTAACCAATCAAGCTCTGACTTTGTTAGCATCTTTTTATTGATAGCCTTAAGCTCATAAGGACAAACAGTAAGAGTTTGGAATTTATAGAACTTACCATATTCAGTAGCAGGCCCTTCTATACATAATAGCTCATTTTCAATTCTGATTCCCCACTTACCATCTCTATATAATCCTGGCTCATCAGTTGTAATCATTCCAGGCTCTAGTGGATATGTCGCACCATTATATCTAAATGATTGAGGACCCTCATGAACTGATAGAACGTAGCCTACACCATGTCCAGTACCGTGCCTATAATCAAGACCCTTAGTCCATAATGGTTGACGAGCAATCATATCAATTTTTTCACCAGATGTTCCAGCCTTGAACTCAGCAAGTGCTAAATCAATATGGCACTTTAATACTAATGTATAATCCTCCTTCATTTCATCAGTTACAGGACCTAGGGCATAGGTACGAGTAATATCTGTAGTACCTAAGCAGTAGTGTGCTCCTGAATCAACTAGGAAGAAGGTAGGATGCTCTGTATTAAGCTTATATTCCTCACCCTTCTTAGCAGAATAGTGAATGATAGCTCCGTGATCATCAAATCCTGCAATAGTTGTAAAGCTTAGCTCAATATATCCCTGCTGATTAGCTCTTTGCTTTTCAAGATAATCAGCATAGCTTATCTCATCAAGCTCATCAGCATGCTCATATAAATACTTCATAGCCTTAACCATAGCTACTCCATCCTTAACATGAGCCTCTATATCATTTCTAATCTCTGTTGGATTCTTAATAGCCTTAAGAACAGAAGTTGGGTTTAGGCTATCCTTTAATACGTTATCTCTATAAAGAGCACGATAGATATTGTAGTTACATGTAGATGCATCATACATAATCTTCATATCACGAAGATTGTTTAAGAAGTTATATACCTCATCATATTCATGAATAGAAATATGATTATCAAGTAGGTATGCCTCTATATCATCATTAATCTTATCATTATCAACAAAAAGATGAACATCTGTTGCGGTAATTACAGTAAACGCAAGGAATACTGGAGTACATTCAATATCATTACCTCTTAAATTATATAGCCATGCCTGATCCTCAAGACGTGCTATAACTAAAGCGTTACATTCAGCCTTAGATATTAAGGCTCTAACCTTTTCAATCTTTGATTTATAGCTTTCACCGCTAAAGCAGTCCTTAAGCTCATATAGGTATGAGAAGGGAAGAGAAGGTCTTTCCTCATATATCTTTGAGATTAAATCTGTGTTAATAATTTCTGCCTTTGGTAATGAAGCCTTAATCTTTAATGCAGTATTTGTATCGATGGTTCTACCATCAAATCCAAGGTTTCCACCTTTTTCAAATTTTTCTGCAAGATATTCAGTTAGGGTAGGTAAACCAGGCTCACCCATCTTCATAAGCTTGATATCACTTTCAGCTAGCTCAATTGAAGCCTGAAGGAAGAATCTTCCATCAGTCCATAGCATAGCATCATCAGTTGTAACAAGAAGTGTTCCTGCATCACCAGTAAATCCTGAGATGTATTCTCTAGCCTTAAAGTATTCTGGAGTATACTCACTCATATGGAAATCAGATGTAGGAATTATATAGGCATCGATGTCCTTTTGCTGTAATAGCGCTTGAAATTCTTTTATCTTATTCATAATTAATCACCATACATATTATAGTATAATCAGTGTTTTCTTTCAATAAATATGATATAATAAGGCTACATAAAGGGCGGTGATTTCGTATGCTAAATATCATCCTTTCGTTGCAAAACTATATAGGCTATTTAGACATTGCGGTAATCATCCTTTTAATTTTAGGGTTACTAATTGGTTTTCTAATAGGATTTGCAAGGATTTTAATTAAGTTTGCAAACTGGATTTCAGGAATACTAATTTCCTTAGTATTCTGCTCAAAGTTTGCAAAGATATTAGGCTATTTATTTAAAAAGCCATTATATAACCATTTCTATAATAAGGTATCATCATCAGATACTATTCAAACCCTAACAGATGAAACAACAGCACAGGAGGGATTACAATCAGCTCTGCATGAGCTTGGCCTTCCTAATTGGCTTGCAAAATTTATATCATCTGGCTTTTCAAGCGATGCGATAGATAGTGCAGCAGATGCTATTTGTGATACTATTGCATCTGGTATTACTAAATCAATTTTATATATTATGTCATTTTTAATCCTATGGATTGGTGTAACTGTTGTTATATTATTAATAAAGATTCATATTGAGGATTTAAGAGAAAATAGAGGGTTTAGAATAGTAGATGGTATATTTGGTTCTATACTTGGAATCATTATAATGTTTATTCTCTTAGAGGTGGGCTTTTATATCCTAACTCTTGCGGATGCATCAAACAATGTTATGACATTCCTAGAGACAGATCTGAGGCTTTCTTCGGGTAAGGGCTTTGGACTTGCTAGATGGTTTTATAATAAGAATTGGATTAAAGCGTTTTTAGATTTATTTTTCTAAATAAAAGTTCTTTAAAAAAAGTAGTAATTCATATATAATAGTTTGTAGAGTTAAAATTTCGAAAGGACAGGTTTCAGCCGTGAAGTTAAATCAAAGAATTTATGATTACGCATTAGAAGAGAAGCTTATTGAGCGTCAAGAGATTACTAATGAGAGAAGTGTAGAAATTTATTCATTAAATGAGTATCAGGATATTTATACTGAGTTTACAAACCAAGGAAAGTTTGCAGTATGGTCTTGCGTAGATGGTAAGAATTATAGATTATTCGTTGAGGATGGATACTATAAGAAGCTTGAGCCACTTTATAAGCAAAGTATTAATCAAATCTGGTTAGATTTCTGGGATGAGTGTGATAAGGCCGTTTCTAAGTTTAGAAATGTTGTTATGCCTATTATGCTTGTAGCAATTATCGTATTATTCCTAGGAGGTACATTCTTACTTGGTGACTACCCTAGCGTTCAGCTTGGAGTAGCTATAGGAGTAGCGGTTGTTTTTATAGGATTTGTTTTATTCTTTAGAGGAAAGATAAATAAAAGAATTAATGCTGCAAATGCTGATGCAGTTGCAAAGATTAAGAAGAATATGGGAGAGAAGACTTTTGAAAGACTTCTTGATACTCAAAGATCTTATATTGATGAGTTCTTCCATTATGATGATAATAATGATGAAGAAGTATCTGAGGACCAAGAGACTATTGAGGATGCTAAGCCTAATGAGATCGAGGAGCCTGTATTAGAGGATACTACAGAAAATGTAGATAACACAGAAGAAAACGAGACAAAGTAAAGGTAAGTATAATATGGAAAACATAGAGCAATTATCAATTAATACAATTAGATTATTAGGAGTAGATGCAATTAATAAGGCAAAGTC
>JAILRQ010000047.1 GCA_024698125.1 Acholeplasmatales bacterium | reverse complement strand
ATCTTATTTCAGCATACGCAAGATATGCTGAATCACATAGATATTGGTTTGATGATGAGCATTGGGCATTTAGCGATGACTATTTTGGACAATTCTGCTTTATTTTAAATGTTGTTACAGAGTAATAAATAGGAGATGTTTGTAATGAAAAAAAGAGTATTATTAGGAATATGTGTATTAACACTTGCACTTGCATCATGCAAGGCAAAGAATAATAGTAGTGATACTACTACAGATGATGAGGATACATCAGAGGTGTCTGATGATACTACAGATACTGGGGTAAGTACTCAAACAAGTGTTATTACACTTACATCAAATCTAAGTGAAGGTGTAACACTTACTGGTGCAGGAGAATATGAGGAATATAAGACTGTAACAGTTAGTGCTGATGCCTATCTTGGATATGAGTTTAAGGGATGGAAAAAGGATGGAGAGATTGTTTCAGAGGACGAAACATATATCTTCTCTGTTCCAGTAGATGATATAGCACTTGAGGCTTATTATTTAATTGATGATGATATTAAAAATCTAGTTTATACATCAGACTACGACACCTGCGTTGTAAGTGGTGTAGTTGATAAGAGTGTATCAGATCTTGTAGTACCTGAGTATGTTACAAAAATTGAAGAGGGAGCCTTAAGCGGATGTGGAAACCTTAAAAGCCTAACCCTACCCTTTATAGGAGGAGAGAATAAGGGTCCATTAGATGGAGATAAGCCACCTTTAGGATATGTTTTTGGAGAAACTGAATATGAGGGATCTACTCGCGTAGTACAGCTAAATCCATACGCCTACGCATACACAAATAGTGATGGTGAAATATCATATACTTCAGGACTTAATGCACAGTATTATAGCTATATTCCATCAGGCTTAACTAAGGTAAGCCTTGTAGGAGCTAAATGCGTTACAGCATACGCCTTCAGCCGTATGACATTAGATACAGTTGAAATATCTAATTCACTAATATATACAGATAACTTCGCATTCTACGATTGTACAATTTCAAATATTTATTATCAGGGAGATGCTGCAGATATTTGTAATATAGATTCATCTCGTGGTAGTCTATTTGGATCTGCAGACTATGATAGCTTATATTTTTATATTGATGGAAGCTATACTAATTTTCCAAATGAGATTGTAATACCTGAGGGAGTAACTGAGATTAAGCCAGGAGCATTTAAAAATTGTACATCAACAGAAAGTATTACAATACCTAAGAGCATTAAAAAAATAGGTGAGGATGCATTCCGTTATGTTCCAGCTGCTAATGTTTACTATAATGGTTCATTAGATGATTGGTGTAGTATTGAAATAGGAGAAGCTGGTAATGGACTTGCTACTACATACGATCAGGGTGTAGCTTATATTAAGACATTATATGTATTAGATGATAATGGTGATGTATCATATAACGGTAAGACCTATAAGGCAGTTACAGGTAATATTACTCTTAATAAGATTGGTCAAGGAAGCTTTTGTGATTATGACAATATTTCAGAGGTAGTGCTTGAAGAAGGAATTACTGTAATTCCGGATTTCGCCTTCTTCCGTTCATCTATTACTTCAATATATATTCCATCAACAGTTACTGAAATTGAGTATTTTGCACTAGGAGGTAGTGATCTTAAAACAATTTATAATGCCTCACAAATAGATTTATCTAGTGCAGAGGCTAGAGAAGAATATGATATAGCTGATGATGTAGAGGTTATAGTAGTATAAAAAAATACACGGTGTGATTTTCCACACCGTGTTTTATTATTATAAAGATCTTAATGAATCTACAGGCTTTTTCCTTGATATTAGTGTTACTGGTATAAATGTACCAACAACAGCTACCGCAACGGCTATCGCAAGCATTATTAATACGCTTAGGATTCCAAAGTCTAATAGATGAAGTGTAAATGTTAGCTCATTAGAAATATAGGTATTTAGATTTACAACAACTATAATAGCGCCTATTAGAGCTATTATGAAGGCTAGAAGTGATATGAATAGGGATTCAGAGAAGAAGATCTTGAATACATCCTTACCCCTAGCTCCAACAGCTCTAAGTACTCCAATTTCATGTGTCTTACTTGAAATAGATACAGTTATGAAATTGAATAGTAATAAAGCTGAGAATGCGGCTAGTACTAGTCCTATCCAGAAGAATACCTTCTTAAGCATTCCAACAAGTGAAGTTATAGTTGAAAGGCTATTATATAGGGTATTAGATATAGAGTAAATTGTACTATCATTATTTAATACCTCAATATCTGAGAATATGTCAGATGATGATGTAGGTACAAATATGCACTTATAATAAGCATCACTATCAGCTAGGCTATATTCTGTTGTTTGAGTTGAATAGCTTGAAGCTACAAAGGTATCAAAATCATTATCTGTACAATAAATACCCATAGAGTAGCTACCACCATTACGTTGCTCAATATAATATCCGATAATCTCCTTAGAATATGAGATATCTGATGATTCATAATCTGATACTTTAACAGTTGATTGGAATGGTGATGGAATAAGCTTTGTAAAGTACTTATTAATCATTGAAGATTCCTCATCTGTAAGAGTGTATGAAGTTATACTGTATAGTTGTGAAACTGGATTATCCTCACGGATGATGTTATAGAAGAAATAATAAAGGGCATTATATTTATTAAAATCATCTGAATAGGTTTTAATATATACATAATTCTCATATTCTTGATAATTATTATAATAGTTTTGCTGAGATTCCTGATAATCGGCATTATTATCGATTTCGGCTATCTTTGTATAAGCTGAAGAATCATATGCTTCTACATTATAGTAATAATTCTTTAAATTATTATAGTAAAAATATGCATAGTACTTATCCATAAAATCATTAAGCTCAGAATCTGTAAGCTGTGATTTGATTATATCAAGCGTAGCATCTAGTTGCTTAACATACATTTCATATGTAAAGCTTAATAGCTCAGTTAGCTCATCATCACTATAAGCATATGTAGTTGAAGATGAAAGTAGATTTGTGAATGCTGATAGAGGTAGAACAATACCATCGCTATTGGCAGTATTACCATTTATATAATTGATATCAAATGCCGCATTGCTTATCTTTTGTACAGCATATGAATAATATGAGTCAGTGCTATCGCTAGAGCTTGTAATTTGTAGCTGCTTTGAATAAACAAAGTACTTATTATAATTACTATCTCTATAGCTTGCCTCATATCCAGATGTAGTTATATAAGAGTTATATGCATCCTCAGTTATTAAGAATACTAATTGAGATGTATCCTCAATAAAGTCCTTGAAGCTAGCAACCTTAGTTGAGCTCCAATCAGATGCAGTATTAGTATCTGCATATCCAGTATAATCAGAAGAAATAGCATCACCCTTATAGATTCCACAAATAGTAAGGTTTAATAAATTTTTAAGATTAAATGATAATGTCTTACCAATTAAATCAGATTCTTGAGTCATTGTATATGCTATTTCAGATGTAGGGTCCTTTAGCTTTTCATTTAATATAGCCTTTGCCATATATTCTGAAATAGCTACATCAGTTGTTGATGATGGTGCATTTCCGAAAACCATAGTAGTATACTTTGAACCCTCATTTGCAGTCGCAAATCCATTAATACTTGTAGTCTTTAAGGTATTTAGGGTATCTGATGTTGATTCTAGGTTAGTAATACTTATTGAATCAGAATCATACATAGAATATACAGCAAGGGTATCATTACCATACTTAGATTTGAAGGCTTGCATATCCTCCTTAGTAAAGATAGTATCTGATTCGCTTGTGTATGTATCACTAAGCTTACCATTTCTATAATATTGGTTTGTGTATTGATAGCTATTTGTAACCATTACTGATTCATAATCAGATTTAGAGAAGCTATTTTTAATAACATTAGCTTCATTATAATTCATAAGTGATGAAGCTACTCCAAACATTAAGAATGAAATAATTGTAAGTATCATTGTAAGAAGAAGTCTTATAGGCTTAACCTTTAATGATGATATACCCATTCTTGCCGCCTTAGACATTGGCATCTTAGACTTAATGAACTTACTTTCGTCTTTACTATATTCTCTAGTCTTAATATCATCATCATTAGTAGAGGCAAAGCTTTCCATCCTATCATCAGATGATATTCTATTAGCCTCCTTGAAGGATTTAATATCATGCTCTGAATTAGAGATAATGACATTATTATTAGCCTTAGTAATAAAGGCTATGATATCATCCTTATCCTTAGCTGTAAGGGTAGCACCCTTTTTAATAGATAGGGTGTTATCTCCAATAATTGCGATATTTTCATTTAAAGGCTTTGCTTCTATATGAGTTTTAGTCTCATCACTTAATACCTGTCCATCCTTAAGCTCAATGATTCTATCTCCATATATTTCAGCAAACTCTCTATCATGAGATACAACTATTACAAGGTGATCCTGTGAAAGCTTCTTTAATGTATCAAAAACCTGCTTACCAGTTTTTGAATCCAATGCTCCTGTAGGCTCATCAGCCATGATAATCTTAGGCTCCTTTATAAGAGCACGGGCAATCGCAACTCTTTGCTTTTGTCCTCCAGACATTGTATTAGGCTTTCTCTTTTCAAATCCTACAAGATCTACCTGCTCTAAAAGCTCCTTAACCTTAGCCTTGTTAGCCTTCTTACCCTGAAGCTCAAGGGCAAGGCTTAGGTTTTCCTCAATATTAAATTCATTTAAGATATTATATTCCTGGAAGATAAATCCAATGAATGTGTTTCTGTAGGAATCAAAATCACTTCCACTAAAGGTAGAAGATGATTTACCCATAATAATGATTTCTCCACTATCTGGCTTATCAAGACCTCCACAAATATTTAATAATGTTGATTTTCCTGAACCACTCTTACCAAGTAGGAATACTAATCCCTTTTCAGGAAACTTAAGTGATACGTCATCTAATGCCTTAGTTACAACATTTCCCTTTGTGACGTATGTTTTCTTTAAGTTCTTTACTTCAATCATAAAAATCCCTCCACATTCTATAATATAATTATATAACATTTAAAAAATAAAGCCATATCCCAAAGTTTATTATGTAAAATAAAGCCTTAAAATGATATAATTAAGGTATGTAATTTTAGGAGTGATTTTAATGGACGCTAAGGAAAGAATTTTACTTTTAACAAATATGCTAAATAAGGCTGCATATGATTATTATGTACTTGATAATCCAACATTATCAGACTTTGAATATGATAAGCTTTATAGAGAGCTTTTAGATCTAGAGGAGGCAAATCCTACTCTAGCACTTCCAAACTCACCTACAAAAAGAGTAGCTGATAAGGTGCTTGATAAGTTCTCAAAGGTATCTCATAAGGTTAAGATGATGTCTATTGATGACGTTTTTAATACTGAAGAGGTTATTAAGTTTGATAATGATATAAAAAAGCAATTCCCAAATGCCACATATAACTGTGAGCTTAAGATTGATGGTCTTAGCGTTTCATGTGTTTATAAGAATGGAATACTTGTAATGGCATCTACAAGAGGAAATGGTTCTATTGGTGAGGATATTACTCAAAATGCTAAAACCATTAAATCTATCCCTCTTACAATCAAGGAGCTTAGAGAAATTGAGGTAAGAGGAGAAATATTTATGCCAAAGAAATCCTTTGAGGCCTTAAATAAGGAAAGAGAGGCCTTAGGTCAGGATTTATTCCAAAATCCAAGAAATGCGGCCTCAGGCTCAATTAAGCAGCTTGACTCAAAGGTAGCCGCATCTCGTGGACTTGATAACTTTATGTATCAAATCATTGGAGATTTCACTAAAACCCAAGCAGAAAGTATTAAATACCTAGAGGAGCAAGGCTTTAAGACTAACAAAGAGGGTAAGGAGTGCAAGAGTATTGAAGAGGTGCTTGCATATATCGAATATTGGAGAGAGCGTAAGGATAGCCTTACATACCCAATTGATGGAATTGTAATAAAGGTAAATGAGCTAGACTCTTATAATGAAATAGGATATACAGTAAAATGCCCTAAGTGGTGTATAGCCTATAAGTATCCTGCTGAGGAGGCTTCAACAAAGCTTAAGCGAATTGTATTCCAGGTAGGACGTACTGGAGCTATTACTCCAGTAGCTGAGTTTGATCCAGTATTTATATCTGGAACAAATGTTGAACGTGCAACCCTTCATAATGAGGATTTCATAAGAATTCGTGATATAAGAGTTGGAGACTATGTAAAGGTTAGAAAGAGTGGAGAGATTATACCTGAGGTATTTGAGGTAGATATGTCTAAAAGAGATCCTAATCTTCTGCCATTTAAGATGATTGAATGCTGCCCTGAATGTGGAACTAAGCTTCAAAGATTAGAGGGTCAAGCAGATTATTTCTGTCCTAATGAGGATTGTAGATCTCGTAAGCTTAATTCAATAATTCATTTCGCGTCAAAGCCTGCAATGAATATTGAATCCCTAGGACCTTCCCTAATCGAAAGGTTCTATGACCTAGGATATATAAAGGATATAGATGATCTTTATAGATTAAAGGAGCATTATGATGAGCTTATAGGGCTTGATAAGCTTGGAGTAAAGAGTGTTGATAACATCTTAGAATCAATTGAAATATCTAAGTCAAATAACCTTGATAAGGTATTATTTGGACTTGGTATTAAAAATGTAGGAGCTAAGGCTGCTACATCAATATGTAATAAATATAAATCCCTTGAGGAAATAATTGATGCGAGGTATGAGGATTTAATAACTATTCCTGATGTAGGTGATATAATTGCTAAATCCTTAACAGATTATTTTAAAAGAGAGGATAAGCTTAAGCTTGTCTATAGCTTAAAGGAGCTTGGTGTAAATACTATATATAAGGAAAAGGATATAGTAGGTGGAGTATTTGCGAATAAGATAGTAGTAATTACTGGTACACTTGAAGGATTATCAAGAGATGAGGCTAAATCTATTATTGAATCCTTAGGTGGTACTGTTACAGGATCTGTTTCAAAGAAGACTGATATCCTTGTGGCAGGAGAGGCTGCAGGTTCAAAGCTTTCAAAGGCCAAGGATTTAGGAATTGAAATAATTGATAATGAAGCCTTCCATAAGATGATAGGAAGATAATATGATTAAAGAAATTGTTCATGATGATTTCTTCCTTTCACAAAAAAGCCTTGAGGCTTTAAAGGAAGATTTATATATTGCAGAGGATTTACTAGATACCGTTCTTGCACATAAAAAAAGATGTGTTGGAATGGCAGCTAATATGATAGGCTATTTAAAAACTATGCTTGTGTTTTTAGATACTGATAATAAATATAAGATAATGATTAATCCAAAAATCATTAAAAGTGAAGGATTATATAAGACGAAGGAAGGATGTCTTTCACATATTGGAGAAAAGGAATGCCAAAGATATAAGAAAATAAAGGTAGAGTATTATGATTTAGATTTTAAAATCAAAATCAAAACCTACCAGGGCTTTACTGCAGAAATCATCCAGCATGAGATGGATCATTTCCAGGGTATTCTTATTTAAGGGGGATTTATATGTTTACATATGAAAGAAGAGCATACTACCATGAAACAGATCAAATGGGAGTAATACATCACGCAAATTATATAAAGTGGATGGAGGAAGCAAGAATAGCCTTAATGGACTATCTTGGCTTCTCTTATAAGAAGATGGAGGATTTAGGTGTAATCTCTCCTGTTACAGGAATAGATTTAGAATATAAGAATCCTACTAGGTTTAATGATATAGTTTTAATAAATGTTAAGGTTTCTGAGTATAGTGGTGTTAAGCTTACTATAGAATATGAAATAGTATCTAAGGATAGTTTAGAGTTAAGAGCTTTAGGTCATTCTAAGCATTGCTTCTTAATGAATGGACGTATTGTATCACTTAAAAGAAGCCTTCCTGAGTTTAATGAGGCTTTTACAAAATATATAGAAGAAAATAAGTAAAGCATATTAGTTATGAAATTTTATAATTTAGGTTATAATTAAAATATAGGAGGATTTAAATTATGAAGTTTTATAAGGATGGAAATACAATTTTAGAGGCTATCAATGGAGATGCAGCTCTTACTGAGGTTGTAGTAAGAAGTGTTGATGCAGCTGTTGAAAAGCATGTACCAGAGGTTGAGGTTAATGGTAATGTCGTTACAGTAACTGTAGGATCAGTAACTCACCCAATGGAGGAGAAGCACTATATCGAGTTTATCGCAATAGAGACTACTAAGGGAGTTCAAAGAAAGAATCTTAAGCCAGGAGATGCTCCTAAGGCAGTATTCGCATTATGCGATGAGGAGTTTGTAAAGGCTTATGCTTATTGCAACCTTCACGGTATGTGGGATAACAAGTAATTATTAATAAAGAAGAGGTTAGAATTTGTTTCTAACCTCTTTTTAATACGTCATATTCATCATATGTAGTTTTAGATATTGAAAGTGAAAATATAATAATACATCCAGAGGCTATAAGAAATGACATCTTATATCCACTTGATATTATCTCATTTAGCTTGAAGTAGCTAAATGGGTTAACATATCTTAAAATTGTAATATTATATAATCTTTCAGGAATTGCTATAAGTATTAATATAATAATGAATAGGATATTCTTTAAATATATATGCTTAGGCTTAATAAATGATCCTGCAAGCACCCCAATTGCGGCAAATGTAATTTGAGATAGGGTAAGTGCAGTATTTAGCTTTAATATATATTTAATAGGTAGATTTAAATCTAGAATAGAATTAAATACTATAGATAATATATAAAATCCTATATTAAATATAATAAGCTCAATGGCTATAGCTATTATCTTATTATAAAATATTACTCCACGAGTAGTAGGTAGTGAGAATAGGTATTCATCATATCCTGAGGCCTTATCGTGAACTAGGGTTTTAGTTGAAAGAATTGTTGCCATAATAGCCGCAGCTATTATTAGATATTCCATAATAAATGCGTAATGATTTTTTGGAAGATACATGTTATCTGGAATAAAAAGTAGTGTTCTTATGGCTTCATTTTTAATATTTGCCTCATATGGAAATATAAGCATTCCATAGAATAGTAGTGCATATATTATTACCGATAATAATATAGAAAGTATTAATGATGATTTAATCTCATTCAGAAACAGGTAGGCTTTCACTAAATACCTCTCCTATAAATGGTCTTTTTATTGATACAAAGCTTGGCTTTAGTGAGTTAACATATTTTAATGTTTCCTCAAAGCCCTTTGATACAATAAAAGATATTTGATTTTGATTAATTAATAAATTAAGGAATGTTATATTCTTTAGTGCACTACCGCTAAAGTCCTTAGTATATGATAATTCAAACTTAAATATATTTCTTAATTCATCAAATTCCTTTAATGAATCATTTAATACATATATTTTTGATGCAAAGTCTACTGCAAGGCTTTGTGATGTGATAATAAATGATGAACCATTCTTCTGCATAGAAGACATTACATCACATAAATCACTTAAGGCTTTTGAATCTAGGGTATCTACTATATTATTTAATATTACAAGCTTAGGATTATGAAGAATAGCCTTTATGATAGAAACTACCTTTCTTTCATGGTCTGATAAATCCTTCATTTTTTTATCTAGGCTTATTTCAAAGGAATCTGCTAAATCCTTAATACGGTTTGTATAGTCTACCTTATAAAACTTTTGAGTTAGGTTAAGATAGTCTATAACCTTGTGGTTAACCTTATATTTTAGAGTAGATGTATAGCCTATAAACTCCTTAGCTCTTGTAAGAGCCTTTTTCATAGGGTGGTCAAATAGCTTTATATCACCAGAGGCACTTACAAGGCCAATAAATGATTTAGCAAGAGTGTCTAGGGCATAGATATCAGATGATACGATATTTACTATCTCACCCTCACCAACCTCAAGGCATACATTGTTGAAAGTATTTTTAACTGTTAGATTTTTAACCTCTAGAATCATAATTCATCACCTAAGCAAATTATAACACAAAAATAATTATTATGATATAATAATAAAAGTTATAAGGAGTATGATAGCATGGATAAGATAATTGTACATGGAGCAAGAGAGAACAATTTAAAGAATATTGATATCACTCTTCCAAAGAATAAGCTTATTGTTATGACAGGATTATCAGGTAGTGGTAAATCCTCTTTAGCATTTGATACTATTTTCCAGGAGGGGCAAAGAAGATTCGTTGAATCTCTTTCAACACAGGCTCGTACCTTTATTGGAGGTATGGACAAGCCTGATGTTGATTCAATTGAGGGACTTTCTCCCGCAATTTCAATTGATCAAAAGGGAGCATCAAAGAATCCACGCTCTACAGTTGGTACTGTAACTGAGATTTATGATTATCTAAGAGTTTTATTCTCTCGTATTGGTACTCCATACTGTCCTACTCATCATGAGCCTATTGAGGCTACATCTGTAGATCAGATGATTGAGCATATTATGAAATATCCTGAGGGAGAAAGAGTTATTATTATGGCTCCAGTAGCCCTACATCAAAAGGGAGAGCATAAGGCTTTACTTGATAAGTATTTAAAGATGGGATATATTCGTGCAGAAATTGATGGAGAGACATATATGCTTGATGAGGATTTTACTCTTGAGAAGACTAAGATGCATGATATCTATATCGTTATTGAGCGTTTAAAGATGAAGCCTGATATTAGAGAAAGGCTTGCTGACGCATTAAGAGTTACATTAAAGCTTGGTCAGGGATACGCAAGAATTAAGAGTGATACTGAGGATAATACCTATTCAGAGCATTATTCATGTAAATACTGTGGATATAGCGTACCAAAGCTTGAGCCACGTTTATTCTCATTTAACTCACCACTTGGTGCTTGTCCTGATTGTAATGGACTTGGAGCTAATATGAGTATTTCTCCAGACCTTCTTTTTGATGAGGAGAAGTCTATTAACAAGGGAGGAATTCTTCCTTATAAGAATCAGGAGAAGGATAATTTAAATAACGCAGAGCTAAAGATTGTTTGTGATGAGTATGGTATTGATATGGATAAGCCTATTGAATACCTTACACCAAAGCAAAAGAAGGTCCTACTTTATGGTAGTGATAGACCTATTAAGTTTAAAATGACATCACAATCAGGACGTGACCACTCAAAGGTTGAGTACTTTGAGGGTATTTTAAACACGTTCGAGCGTAGATATAAGGAAACTAATAGTGATTGGATCCGTGAGTGGATTGAAACATTCATGATTGAGCGTGAATGTAAGACATGTCATGGAGATAGATTAAATGAGAAGGTTTTGAATATCTTTATTGCAGGAAAGAATATTGCAGATTTATGTAACATGTCTATTGAAGAGCTATATCAATGGTTCTCAAATGTTCATCTTGAGGGTGAAAAGGCTAAGATTGCAGAGATTGCGATTGAAGAGATTAAGGATAGACTTGAGTTCTTAATTAATGTAGGACTTGAGTATTTAACACTTGGAAGAAGCGCCGATACATTGTCTGGAGGAGAGGCACAGCGTATTAGACTTGCAACTCAGGTAGGTTCAAAGCTTACAGGAGTCCTATATGTACTAGATGAGCCATCTATTGGACTACATCAGCGTGATAATCAACGTCTAATTGATACTCTAAAGTCTATGAGAGACTTAGGTAATACATTAATTGTTGTTGAGCATGATGAGGACACTATGAGACAAGCAGACTGGCTTGTTGATGTTGGACCTAAGGCTGGAGTTCATGGTGGAACTATTATGGCATCAGGTACTCCAGAGGAGGTTATGAAGGTAGAGGATTCAATTACTGCTAAGTATCTTCGTGGAGATTTAAAAATTGAGCTTCCAGAGAAAAGACGTAAGGGTAATGGTAAGTTTATTAAGATTAGAGGAGCTAAGGCTCATAATCTTAAGAGTGTTAATGTAGATATTCCTCTTGGTACTCTTACAATTGTTACAGGAGTATCAGGAAGTGGTAAATCATCACTTGTTAATGAGGTTTTATATAAGAATCTTTATGTAAAGCTTTATAAGAGTAGAAGAGTCGAGCCAGGAGAGGTTAAAAAGATTGAGGGAATGGAGAACTTCAAGAGGGTTATCCAAATCTCTCAAACACCTATCGGACGTACTCCAAGATCAAATCCAGCAACATATACTGGTGTATTTGATGATATACGTGAGCTATTTGCCCAAACAAATGAGGCTAAGGCACGTGGATTTGATAAGGGTACCTTCAGCTTTAATGTTAAGGGTGGTAGATGTGAGGCCTGCTGGGGAGATGGAGTTAAAAAGATTAGTATGGACTTCCTTCCAGATGTATATGTACCATGTGAGGTATGTGGTGGTACAAGATACCAGGTAGATACCCTAAATGTTAAGTGGAAGGGTAAGAATATAGCTGAGGTTTTAGATATGAGAATTGAAGAAGCCTACGATTTCTTCAAGCTTCAGCCTAAAATTGAGCGTAAGCTTAAGGCTTTAATGAAGGTGGGGCTTGGATATATGAAGCTTGGTCAATCCTCAACAGAGCTATCTGGAGGAGAGGCACAGCGTGTAAAGCTAGCATCTGAGCTATCTTCACGTATTACACCAGATACACTATACATCATGGATGAGCCAACAACAGGGCTACATACCCATGATATTAAGCATTTAATGGCTGTAATTAACGAAATAGTGGACGCTGGAGCCAGTGTAATTATAATTGAGCATAATTTAGACGTAATTAAGCTTGCGGACTACATTGTTGACCTTGGACCTGAGGGTGGAAGCAAGGGAGGAACAATAGTTTTCCAGGGAACTCCAGAAAAGCTTATAGGTGTCGGCGAGTCATATACAGCCAAATATCTAGCACCTTACCTTGAAAAGTAGAATTACGATATACGTTTTGCGCCATTTTTTTACAAATTTAATTCACATTATATTGAAAAAATGTAAAATACGTGGTAATCTTAATATAAGTAATGCTAATGAGAGGTAAAATTTATGAAAATTATATCAAAAATATTATTACCAATAGCGATAATTGCATTAGCTGCATGTGCTGTAATCTATGGAATTGACCATGATAGCCTTGGGGCTATTGTTGGAACATATACATCACATATAGCTTCTTGGATGAAGGATAGGGATAACCTTCCTGCCGTAGCAATATTTGGTGGAGTAAATATTCTACTAGCAATTATTTGTTCTATTAGAAGAAGAAAGAATAAGCATGTTTATAATGTTGCATTCCTAGCAATGGCAGTGATTGGAGCATTCCTAGCATATATTTGTAAGGATAACATTACTGATTTTGCTGACAAGTCAGTGCTAACTAAGGTTGCAATTATTTGTGTGGGAGTAGCTTGGGTATCAGTTCTATTAATTGGACTAATTCCAGGTAAGAAGATTGAGGGAGATCATACATATCAAGCAAGACCTCTTGGAGTATTCTCATATTTAGTTGCAATGGCAGCTGTAGCAGTCGTTGTGCTATATGCCGTACTTGCAAAGAATGGATTTGAGAATCTTGGAGAGCTTGTAAGAGATGCATATGACTATGTACTTGATTTCAGTACAGCATGGAAGGCACCAAGACCTCGTAATGTTGTATTTGGTGTAGCAACTATTACTGCATCTGCAGTTTTAGTATTTGCAGTACTTACTAGAAAGAGAAATATTCTTCCACCATTATTTGTAGGTGCAGGTTCAGTTGTTGTGTACCTATTCTTAATGAAGAAGGAAATCATTGTTAAGTTCATTACAAGATCTAATGCTGATGCAAATCTAATCACTTCAGTATTATTACTTGGAATGATACTAACAGTTATTCTAATTTTAGTTCTTGCAGTATTTGGAGCTATTGAAACATTATTCTCATTATTTGATAAGAAGGTTGAGTACTATGCAGCACAACCTCAAATTGATAGTGAGCAAGCAGCTGAGGTTAAGGCTCTAGTTAATGATATTGAAAATGAAGAGGAAGCTTTAGAGGAAGCACCTGCTGAGGAAGAAGCTCCTGTTGAGGAGGAAGAGGCCGAAGAGGAAGAGGTTGCTGAGGAAGAGACTCCTGCTGAATCTGATGATGAGGATGAAGATGAAGAGGCTGAGGACGACGAGGATGAAGCTCCTGCAGTTGTAGCTCAATCTAAGACTCAAGATGAAGACTTCGACGTTGATGACATCGACGATGAGGAAGATGAAGACGACGAAGATGATGAGGATGAAGAAGAGGAAGAGGACGAAGAAGACGAAGAGGACGAGGAAGATGAAGACGAGGACGACGGTGCTCGTGAGGCCTTAAGAAGACGTCGTGAGTTAATTCGTCAGCGTATCCTTGCTGCCCGTGCTGAATCTGATGAGGATGAGGACGAGGACGAAGAGGATGTTGAAGAGGATGAGGTCATCGGATACGAGGATGAGGACGAAGACGAAGAGGATGAGGACGAGTCTGAAGAGGAAGATGATGAGGCAGAGCCTGAAGACATCGCTGAAGAGGAAGAAATCCTTGAGGATGTTGAAATAGTAGATGACGATGAGGAAGCCGAGGATGAAGAAGAGGCTGAGGATGAGTCTGATGTATATGAAGAGTCTGTAGCCTTCGATAATGAGGATGAGGACGAGGACGATGAAGAGTCTGACGAGGATGATGATTACGATGCATCTGAGCAAGCTGATGACGAGTCTTACGATGAAGAGGAAGAGGAAGAG
>JAILRQ010000117.1 GCA_024698125.1 Acholeplasmatales bacterium | reverse complement strand
ACAAATGATACCTATGGTCATAGATTTGGATGCCATTTGATTGTAAGATGTGGTCATACACTTCCTACAATATTTAAAACATCTAAATGCTTCCATGTAGGAGGAGATGAGTTTATCGTACTTCTAATGGGAGATGATCTTAAAAATTATGAAGAGATAATTAAGACCTTTGATGAAACTCTAAGGTATAGCCTTATCACATATGAAGATACAGAGCTTATTTTCTCTGTTGCTAGAGGATATGCAATATATGATGGAGGAGAAGATTATAGAAATACCTTCAACAAGGCTGATAGAGCTATGTATGATAATAAAGAGGCTATAAAGTCAGAGTATAATATGAAGGGTAGATAATATCCTGTTTAAATAAGCGGCATATCTAAAGATATGTCGTTTTTGTTTTTACTAATTATTGAATATAAAAAATATATAATGTATAATTAATCTAGCAATGGTTTTTTACTATTGAGAGGAGGATTAGGTTAGTTATGGCATTTTATGAGCTAATAAAGTATGATGGACAAGGTGTTAACTGGTTAATTAGCAAGCATCCTGTTACTGAGTTTAACAGAAAGAGTAAGCTTGTTGTTTCACCAGGACAGGTAGCAATTATTGTTCACAATGGAAAAATTGAAAAAATAGTAGAGGAAGGAACAGTAAGAATTGATTCTGAGCTATTACCTTTCCTTAAAGCATTTACTAAGGCTTTCTATGGAGGAAATAATCCATATCCAATTGAGATTTATTTCATCAATAAGAGAGTTAAGCTTGATTTGTATTGGGGAACAAGCGATCCTGTAATGCTAATTGAGCCAAAATATAATATTCAAATTAATGTTAGAGCAAGAGGACAAATGGGAATTAAGCTTGCTAACTATCAATATTTCTTCCAAACATTAGTGGGTACACTAATGAAGGGAGCTACAATTGATTTTGATATTATTCAATCATTCTTTAGGGGAAAGATTAATCAAATCATTAAGAAGATTTTAACTGACTTTATGGTTAAGCAAAAAATTACCTTCTTTGAGATTGAGGCACACTCTGATGAAATCGCTGATGCATTTATTGAAGAGTTTAAGCAGGAATGTACTGATTATGGATTTGATATAATTAATTTCTCAGTTGAGTCAATTAATGTACCAGCTGATGAGTTTAATAAGCTTAATGAGATTCTTCATAAGAAGGCTGAGTTTGATCAGCTTGGAGATCAAAACTATCGTACTATTCGTGGATACGATGTTTATGAGGCAGGCGCTAAAAACAATAGTGGAGCTGCAACTATGATGGGAGTAGGATTAGGAATGGGTATGGCTAATGGCATGAATGCTGGAGCTGCATCTATTATCCCACCTGCATCAAATACAACTAATAATAGCAATAATAATGAGGCTTCAGGTGTTAAGATGATTCATTGCCCATCTTGTAATGAGATGATTGATGCATCTAAAAAGTTCTGCCCTGAGTGTGGATGTAAGCTAGTACATAATTGTCCTAGCTGTAATTCAGAGGTAGATCCATCTAAGAAGTTCTGTCCTGAATGTGGACAGCCATTATATAAGTAGGGGAGGAAAGTATAATGAGTAGACTTAAGATAAGCTTTATTGTAACAGCAATTATTGTAATTGTTATTGGACTTATATTTACACTATCATTTAACAATAGCTTCCCAACAACTGGAGCTACAGTAGCCTTTGTAGCATCAAAGGTAATAGTAACATTATTATTTGTTGCTGGAGTATGCTATGCATTATACTCTAAGGCTAATACAGGAGCTTCAGCTACTGTAGTAGGATTTGGTATTTTATACCAATTTATTCCACTTGGAATAAGATTCCTTGTAAAGAGCAGCTTTAGTCATAGCGTAGCAGTAGCATGGGCTATAATTCTTGTAGCTCTTGCCCTATATATTGTTTTAATCCTAGGATTATCATTCCAGGATAAGATTATGGTTGAAGGAGATTCAAAGGCAGCTGCAAATGAAATTGCAGTAGAGCCTGAGAAGAGACTTGCAACTGATGATGTAAATAAGGATTAATTATGGACAATAATCGTATGGAATGTAAAAACTGTGGTAATGATTTAAGCCCCACAGAAAAGGTATGTAAGTATTGTGGATCTAAAAATCCATATTATGATCCATCAAAGCTTCCACCTAAAAAGGTAACTACCCTTTTTGATCAAAGGGTAATACAAAATAATACTAATGATCAAAATCAACAGGAGCCAAAGAAAACAAGTGCAGGATTAATAATTGCTGTGATTGTTATAATTATTCTTGGAGTTTTTGGATTTAGCTTATTCTAAAGGAGAGTAACATGAGTGATAATGTTAATAGTGAATGCCCAAATTGCGGAGCAATGATGGATGTTCATGATAAGTGCTGTAAATATTGTGGATCTGCAAACCCCAATTATAAGGCACCTTATTATGCAAAAGCTAACGATCTTAATAATGTAATTAAAAATAGCACTGATGAGTTAAAGAAGGCCGATATAAATATCGTAGTTTTAGTATTGCTATTTATATTCTGCTGGCCAGCTGCTGTTGTTTATTTAATTGTAAAGATGTCAAAATAGGCATAAAGGGGCACTTCGTGTCCCTTTTTTATTTGTAATAATCCATTATATTGTGATATAATAAATTTATAGTAAATTGTGAAGAGTAGGGGATATTATATGCGTGAGCCCAATTGTCGTAATATTGTTCCTATAAACAACCTATGGCAGGTTGCAATAGATTTCATAGGAAGAATTGACCGTAAGCAAATTGAATATAATATTAAGCTAGCATACGTTGTGTTAAAGGTATGTAGAATACAAGGTTTACCAAAGAACATAGTTAAAAAAATGGTATTCTTATCATGCTTTAATGATGTAGGAAAGCTATCTAAAAGAGAGGATGGAGGAGATGTTTCGGTTGAAACATATTTATTCTTGAAGTATTTCTCTCCGGTAAAGGGATTTGCTGAGGTATTACTACATAATGTAAACGCAGCAAAGAGATTAGGACTTGATTCCTATGGTAAGACATTTGCTATGTGCAAGAAGTATGTTAAATACTTAAATGATTTAAATGATAAGGATGCCGCATATCGTAAGCTTATGGTGGATCCTAAGGATTATAGACCAAGTGATGTTATATCACTTACAAAGCTTGTAATGAAGACAGATATTTTATATGAAGTAAACTCTATGCATTATAAGACTGTAGTATATAACTTTATATCTAAGATGATTTATGGATTCCGTGAGAGAAACCAATTCATTACAATGCTAGCATCACTATTTGAGATGTACAATAAGACAACACTTGCCCATTCAAAAGCAACTGCAATTATTGCTTATAGATTATCAGGCCTTATGAAAATTAAAAAGGAAAGAAGAAAGAAGATATATATTGCAGGTCTATGTCATGACCTAGGTAAGGTATCTATACCACTTCGAATTCTTGATAAGCCAGATAAGCTTACTGATAATGAATATAGAGTAATGAAGAAGCATGTAACATATACTAAGGAAATATTATCAGGTAATATGGATTATGATATTGTTGAAATTGCATATCGTCACCATGAAAGACTTGATGGTTCAGGATATCCTAATAAGGTAAAGGGAGAGCATATGACTCTTGATCAAAAGGTTTTACAGGTAGCGGATGTAATCTCAGCCCTTGTAGCTAAAAGATCATATAAGGAAGCCTGGGATATTAGTGTAGTTATTGATATATTAGATCAAAATGTTGCTGAAAATAAGCTTGATGGTTCAGTGGTAGAAATGTTTAAAAGGTATCAGAATAAGGTACTTACAGATGCCAACGAGGTAATCGAGGCTGCCAACAAGAAATATGACGTTATTGAAAAGGAACGTTATCAATTATTTAGAGGAATAGAATAAGAGGATTTTATCCTCTTTTCTTTTTCTAAAAAATATTTTTAATTTTATGAGCATTTGCTTTGACATATGATTAAAGATTGTGTAAAATTGAATTGTATAAAATGAAATATGGAGGTATACACATGAATATTTATGATTTTAGCTTAACTAAAAGAAATGGAGAGAAGTTCTCTCTTGATAATTATAAAGGTAAGGTAATGCTTATCGTTAACACAGCAACAGGATGTGGATTTACTCCACAATATGCTCCAATTGAGGAAATGTATGAGGAGTTCCATGAACAAGGCTTTGAGGTAGTAGATGTACCTTGTAATCAATTTGGAAATCAAACACCAGGATCTGATGATGAGGTTCATGAGTTCTGTACTCTAAACTACAAGACTAAGTTTGAGCAATTCAAGAAGAGTGATGTTAATGGAATTGATCAATTACCCCTATTTATGTATCTAAAGACTCAAAAGGGATTTGAGGGATTTGGAGAAGGAGACTTTGCAGCTAAGATGGATGCAATGCTTAGAGCAGGTAATCCAAATTATGACAAGAATCCTGATATCAAGTGGAACTTTACTAAGTTCGTAGTTGATAGAAGTGGTAATGTTGTAGCTCGTTTCGAGCCAACAGCAGATATGAATCTTGTACGCGAGTGCGTAAAGAGTCTATTATAATTTTATTTTGACAAATTGGGCCAAGCATATGATTTTTTCTTTCTTTCCTTTCCATTCGTTATAAGGGCCCATTTGTATATATGCTAGATAGTCATACTTAGGTATGACTATTTTGTTTATAGTTGTTTTTCGTATAGATAAATGTTAAAATTGATTTGCTTTTAAAATAATGTGAATGGGGATTCACAAATATAAAGGAGATTAATATGAAGAAGCTATACGAAGGAAAAACAAAAAATGTTTTTGAGCTTGAGAATGGTAATGTATTACTAGAGTTCAAGGACGACTGTACTGGTAAGGACGGAGTGTTCGATCCAGGAGAGAATCAGGTTGGAATTAAGATTGCTGGAATTGGAAAGGCAAATCTTGAGACTTCAATTCATTTCTTTGAGATTTTAAAGAAGGAAGGAATTAAAACTCACTATGTTTCTGCTAATGTAGAGAACGCTACTATGGAGGTTTTACCTGCTAAGGTATTTGGACATGGTTTAGAGGTTGTTTGTAGATTAGTAGCTACAGGATCATTTATTCGCCGTTATGGAGAGTATATCGCTGATGGTACTAAGCTTCCTGGTGGATATGTTGAGATGACATTTAAAAATGATGCCTTAGGAGATCCTTTAGTTACAGAGGATGGACTTGTAGCACTTGGTGTTATGGATCATGCTCAATATCAATCAATTAAGGCTCAAACACTAAAGATTACTAATGTTGTAGCAGCTGACCTAAAGAAGATGGGTCTTGACCTATATGACATTAAGTTTGAGTTTGGATATAATAAGGATGAGGTTATCCTAATTGATGAGATTGCATCTGGAAACATGCGTGTTTATAAGGATGGACACATTGTTGATCCAATGGAGCTAACAAAGATTATACTAAAGAAGTAGTAAAGAAAAAGCTTGCCATTTTATTGGCAAGCCTTTTTTTATGCTTCAAGCTTTTTAAAAGATTCTAATAGCTCATCTACAACCCTAGATAAATCATCAAGAGATCCTAATCCAAGCCTATCATCAGATTTAAAATAATCTACAAATGTATATATGATAGAGTTTGCGATGATATTTATTTCAACTCTTCTTACAGTAGGATTTAAAGATAGGGTTTTAAGCTTTACACCCTTTGATACCTTTTCTATAAAGATAGCCTTTAGCTTTTCTATAAATGAATATGTCATATCACTTGAAAGAAGCTTTCTATAAAGTGATTCATTTAGAAGTAAAGCTTTTATTATTTGATTGGCATAGGTTTGAATATCATCAGGATTATTATGCTTGATATAAGCATCAAGGGTTTTATTCATTAAATCAATAATTTCATCACCGAACTCATCAGCTACTGCATATATATCCTTATAATGGCAGTAGAAGGTAGATTTAGAGATATCAGCTCTATCTACAATCTCTGTTACAGT
>JAILRQ010000049.1 GCA_024698125.1 Acholeplasmatales bacterium | reverse complement strand
TAATGATGATTGATGCTAATAAGTTTAAGGATATCAATGATAAATATGGACATATTGAAGGAGATAGAGCCTTAAAGTTTATTGCGGACGCCTTAAAAAGAGGATGTAAGACAAATAATAATAGACCATTTATCGCAAGATTTGGTGGAGATGAGTTTGTTGTTATTTGTAATGATGTAACAGAGGAATATACAACAGAAATTAGAAAATCTATTGTAGAGGCACTTGAAAATATAGTTATTGAAAATAATATTCAATATTCATTAACTATATCAATTGGATATACTAAATATGATCCAGAAAATGACACAGCACAAACTCTTATAGCCAAGGCTGATGAGAATCTTTATGAGCAAAAGAAGATTGCCCATGGTAATGAGGAGTATAAGAGAAAGAAGACAATTTTTAGAAGAAAGTAGAACAGAAGGTTTAAGCCTTCTGTTTTTTATTGACAATAAAGCCTCTATAGGTTATAATCCTACTTAAAAGGTAGGATAAGAGGTGAGAGCATGAAGGATATATTAATATATGGTGATTCAAATACCTGGGGATATAATCCAGATACATATGAAAGATATGAGGGAGATATTAGATATCCTTTACAGCTTTCAAAACTTTTAGGATAATAAAGCGAGAATCCTCGGTTATTTAATTTCCGAGATGATAGCGTTTTGAGAAAAAATAGTGATTTTTTACAAATAAATCGCTATTTTTTATATTTTTTCTCAAACTATATGTAACTTAAAAAATTGGCTTATTCATTGAGTTTTTTGCCGTTTTATGGTATACTATATGTAGTATGAGTAAGACAAATTTAATCCATGCACGAACCTGTGTATATAATGTAAATTACCATATCGTTTGGTCTGTAAAATATAGAAGAAAGGTTCTAAATTCTACTATAGAAAAGAGATTGAAGGAAATCCTTTTGGATGTAGCTAAAGAAAAAGGATTTACTATCGTAGAAATGGAAGTCGGTGAAATGGATCACATTCACCTATTCGTCACTTCACATCCAAAACTTTCTATTTCTTATATTGTTAAGATGATGAAAGGTATAAGTGGAAGATTACTAATGAAGGAATATCCTACACTTAACGAAAAGCTTTGGAAGGGCGAACTATGGAATCCTTCTTATTATGTTGAGACTATCGGCTCTGTATCTGAAGAGAATATTAAAAGATACATTCAAAACCAAGAGAAGGGAGAATAATTATATGAGATTAGTTCATAGCTTTAATTATAAAACTAACAATTATGAATCTTTAATACTTGGATATTTAACATATGCATCAGCTAGATTATATAATGTTGGTTTATATGAAAGATATGAATATAAAAAGCTTGGTTATGAATCTATGCCTGATTGGTATGAACAAAAAAGGAAATTGAAGAATGATATATGGTTTAAATCTTTACCATCTCAAACAGCTCAAGATGTATTACAAAGAGTTGATGAAGGATTTAAATCATATTTCAAACTATTAAGAACTAAAGGAATTAAAAATCCTGATGGACCTCATTATAAGAAAAAGGATTCTCATTACAATATTAAATATTTAAATAATTCTTTTAAATTAATTGATAATAAAATAAGATTAATGATACCTAAGGGATTATTAAATCATTTAATAGAAAAAGGCATTGAAATTAAGGATAAGTTTTTATATGTAAAGGTTAATAAAAAGATTAATAATATTAAACAAATAGAAATAAAATATATAAATGATTTTGAATATGAATTTAAAATTATTTATGAGATTGAAGATGTTGAATTAAAAAAAGATAATGGTAAATATTTAAGTATAGATATGGGTATTAATAACCTTATAACAGCTTATGATAATAAGGGTTATTCTTTTATTATCAAAGGTAACTCATATCAAAATACATTATATTATTACAATAAAAGAATATCGTATTATCAATCTCTAGAAGCTAAGTTTAAAAATATATCTAAAGATATTAATAATGTTTCAACAAGAAGAATAAAAAAACTTAATATTATTAAAAAAAGAAAAATAGAATATATATTACATACATCAACTAGAAGAATAGTTGATTATTGTCTTGAAAATGAAATCAACACAATAATAATAGGCGATATAAAAGGAATAAGGCAAGATAATGATATGGGGAAAATTAATAATCAAAAGCTTCATTCATTACCATTTAAGCAATTCTATGATAAATTATCATATAAATTAAAAATGAAAGGTATATCATTAATATATCAAAAAGAGTTATATTCTTCTGGATGTTCACCAACATCGCCTGAAGTATCAAAAGAATATTATAATAAAACAAATAGAATCAAAAGAGGATTATATAAAGATAGTAATATAGTATATAATTCTGATTCAGTAGGTGCATATAATATTATGAGAATATATAGAAAAGAAAAAGGCACAGATATAACTATGCCAATAAAAGGATTATCAAATCCAAAAATAATAAATGTATCTGTGTAACCTAGAAATAGGTAGCAGTATTGGGCTGGAACGGTCCAGAGGAGTGATGATTTATCATCACATAATCGATGCTTGGTAATT
>JAILRQ010000100.1 GCA_024698125.1 Acholeplasmatales bacterium | reverse complement strand
TGAAGAGTACCCCTAAAGTTGGACTAGAGAAATCTAGAAAGACTTAGGGGTATTTTTTATGAGATTAAAAGATGAAGATTTAATAGAAATAGCAAGACTTATTGATGAAGGTTGGAGTCGTTATCAATAGAATCATCTTAATAATATGATTTAAGATTTCTTTGCGCATCATGATGGCTCTTAAATATAACAGATTACAAAAGTATCCTGCACCCTGCAATCCTCCCTAAGACCATGTAGGTTATATGGTCCAATTGCATTTGGAATATAAGGCTTAACTGCTTCTGCAAGCTTAAAGGCATTACCAGTAATAGTTAAAAAATTAATGGTGTTTCCATTTGTTATACCTCTTTCTAGTTAGAGTTAACTAATCAATCTTTTATTTGGTTACCATCACTAACATAGACATTTTTAAATAAAGGATTTTTAAAGTCAAATAAAAACATTTGTTTAGTTGATGAAAACATTTCCAATCAATATTTTATATCAAAAAGAGTATACTAAAGGTGGTGAGATTATGAGAACAACTGATTTAAGTAAGGGTACTCCCTGGAAGGTGTTAGTATTATTTGCTCTACCAATGATTTTATCAGTAACACTTCAGCAAATATATAATATTGCTGATAGTGCCATAGCTGGTAAGATGATTGGAGATAGTGCACTAGCTGCAGTATCTGCATCATACCCTATAACTATGATTTACCTATCTATAGCTACAGGACTTGGTGTTGGATGTGGAGTTATTACATCTAGATACTTTGGAGAGGGTAATTATTCTTCTACAAAGCAAACCATTACAACATCATTAATATTTACAACTATCCTATCAGCTATAATGATTATATTTGGAATACTTATAACCCCTGCATCCTTAAGGCTTATAAATACTCCAGATGATATCTTTTCTGATAGCTCCTTATATTTAAGATTTTATTGTGGAGGATTATTATTTACATATCTTTATAATGTAATAACATCTATTTTCCAATCTCTTGGAAATAGTAAAACTCCACTATACTTCCTAATTTTTTCAACAATATTAAATATCATACTTGATATTATCTTTGTAGGACCATGTAAGATGGAGGTCCTAGGTTTAGCTCTTGGAACCTTTATAGCTCAAGGAATCGCTATGACCTTATCCCTATTATTCCTTCTTTTAAGCATTAAAAAAGCTCTTCATACCGAAGAGAAGGAAATACTTTTTAACACTAAAATTTTAAAGGATATACTTATTATAGCTATACCATCAATTATTCAAGGAGCTACCATTTCTGTTGGAAACTTCTTCATCCAGCGTAAGATTAATTCATATGGATCTGATTTAATTGCAGGATATGGTGCTGCATATAAGATTTGCTATGTAGTAGTAAATATTTATGGAGCCTATTCTAATGCTATTTCTAACTACACATCACAAAATATTGGTGCAGGAAAGCTTTATAGAGTTAAGGAAGGATTTAAATGGTCACTTCTTATCTGTGTAATATTTAGCTTTGTGATGAGCTTAATATTTGTTCTTATCCCAGATATCCTTCTTATGATATTTATGGATAGCGATGCTTCCACTACATCAATTGAGATGGGTAGATACTTTATCTATATAGTCGCTCCATTCTTCATCTTTATGGGATTAAAGATTCCATCAGATGGAGTATTAAAGGGAGCTAAGGATATGAGAAGCTTTATGATCGCTACATTTGCCGATCTTATAATAAGAATTGTTCTATCATACGCCCTAAGTTATCCATTTGGATATAAGGGAATATTTAGTGCTTGGCCTATTGGATGGGCTGTTGGAGCGTTAATATCAGTTACAATGTATAAGGTAGGACGATGGAAAAGACTTACAGGTCTTCCATCCCTACAAGAAAAAGGAAGCCTAGAAAATATCTAGGCTTCTTGTCTTTTATATTCAATTAATTTCTTTAATGCTAAAGATAATAGGTAATCCTCTGGAGTATTATTTTCCCTATAATCAAGTGCTGCCTCATATGCTAGATTTGTAGGATCCTCAGTTGATAGCATTTTAAGCTCATCTAAATCATAATCTAATGCTGCCTTATAGCTGTTTTTAAGATTTCTATAATCATTCTTAAACTCTACAACTCTTTCTACCTTTAAAATTAAGGAAGGAATGTCTCCCACAAGATTAATATTATCATAATTATCCTTGATTACATTCTTAAAATATTGTCCCTCTAGAAGTGAATCAAGGTATAGGTAATTAAAATAATAGTCCTCATATTTGTAATTAATCATATTCATTTCTTTCACAATATCACTCCTTTTATACTTTAATTATACACCAAAATGATTTTTATATAAAATAATATGCTATAATAGGGTAAGGAGATGGTTTGATGTCACTTGATTTTAATAAATATAGACTTGAAAAAACATTTGAGACGATAAAGGATGAAAACAATAGCCTTGAGACCTATTTTGATATTGATAAGGATAAAAAGGAAGCTACCCTAAATCTTTTATATGATAAGCCTGAGGATATATTTGACAATCATATAGATGCTAATCTTCCTATTTTATCTGATGCGTTCTTAGACGAGCTATATTATGGATTAAGGGTTGTACCTACAAAGTACAATGTAAACTATAATATCTCATTTAAAACCTTCAATGGGTATAGTGAGGATGAGCTTGATAATATTTTTATTAAGTCTATGATGATTACAAATGAGGAATGGAATACAGAGGGTAAAAAGACATCAAGGCTTGCAGGCTTCTTCTTAACACTTGGTATTATATTCTTAATAATTATGTGGACAGTTACTGCAATAATTGAGCATAATATTTCTTCTGCTGATGATAAGCTATGGTTTAGAATATTAAGCTATGTATTAGATATACTTGTAACTGTAGTTATTTGGGAGGCGGCTACCTTATTCTTCGTTCAAAGGCAGGAAGCTAAGGTAAGGCAGTTTTCAATAAATAAACGAATAAATATTGTAACATTTAAAGAAAAAACTAACCACTAAGGTTAGTTTTTATTTTTATACTGCTTCATCAAAGGCTATGGTTTCATGAGGCCTAAATAAGTCCTCATATTTATGATTTGATTTTAGATGTAGCATAAAGTATAGACACCAGCTAGATGTAATAATACCAGCAAGGGTATTAGATACAAACATTGCAACTCCACAGGCCTCATAATTCATATCAACTACATACATTAAGAACATAATTGTTGGAAGTCTAAATCCAAATAGATTTACCATAGACATTAAAGATGTAATCTTTGTCTTTCCAAATCCATAGAATAGAGCATTTGAAGCTCCTGCAAGACCAGTAAATGCGATATCTAAGCATTCCCATTTAAAGATATTTGCAATGATTTCTCTATACTCTAAATCATCACCTGCAAAGAATCCCGCAACATTGCTTCTTAAAATGAATAATACTGTCATAAATAGTAGGGCTATACCTTCTGTTACAGCCATATTTACTATATAGAATCTAAGTATTCTCTTACCATTTTGATTTCCATAGTTTTGAGATACTACTGTAGATCCTCCATCCTCAAATGAGTTTATAATGTTTGTAGGAAGTCCTGCCATGGTATTAGAAATACCAAGGGCTCCTACTACCTGCTTACCATAATGGACTGTTGCGATTGAGTTAAGATAAACCTTACCAAAATGGAATAGGAATCTTCCAATAAAGACTGGAAGTGAAAGCTTTACTATTGTAATAAGATTTTCCTTATCTAAATTTAAAGATTTAGGTGTTATTCTTAAAATATTTGAAGGTAATAATGCAAGTATTAGCATTATTATCATCATAAAGCTTTGTGCAATCATTGTAGCTACTGCAAGCCAAGTAATTGTAACATTATCAAATGGTCCAAAGGCAAATAATGTAGTAAGTCCAATCTTTATAATAATTACTCCAATATTTAGTCCAAAGATTCTTATTGTATTACCCTTTGATTTCTCAAGGGCAATAAATACACTGTTTAGAGTCATAATAAATAGATTAATCATTTGGACATCAAAATATCCTAACGCATTATCTATTGTTGTTTGGTCTGTTCTTAAAAGCTTTAGGAAAGGCACTGCAAAGGGAATAAATAATAATGTTATACCAGCAATAATAAGAGCTATACTAAATACAGTATTAGCACTTTTTCTTGCGCCCTCAATATTATTTTCACCAATCTTTTTAGCAATAAGAATTCCACCACCAGTAGCTATTGCACCACCGATTGTTTGAATCATATTTTTAATTTGATCTAATACAACAACGTCAGCTGCTTCTCCAATGTCCGCAACCTGAACAATCATCATATCATATATACCATAAAGATAATTACATAAATTATAAAATACAATCGGTAAAGCAATCCAAAGGATTGTCTTTAGCATCTTATCATTTAAGATCATATCTCTCTTTTTTAACTGACGTTCCTCTTTAGTCATATTATCACGTCTCCACTGCATAAAATAATATTACTTTTAGCCTTATAAATAAAGGAAAAATTATCACAAAAAGAAATGGAGAAGTCCAAGTATTGGACAACTCCATCTCTAATTAATATTCAGCTGCCAAATTAACGGCCTTACCTTCTTCTAAGCAGATTTTTTTAGTATATTTATCTGGAAGCTTTTTAGTAACAGCAAGACCTACTGCACCCTCTCCTGTATGGCAGGCAACAGCAAGTGCTAGCCTATCTATAAGGATATCAATATCCTTACCAAATTCCTCTCTCATTCTCTTCTCAAGCTTTTCTGCTGACTCTGTTGAACGAGATGCATAGGCTATTTCATATCTTATGTTATCTACTCTTCCATCAATTTCCTTAAGCTCTTCTATAGTTTTCTTAGCGGCATCAATCATAATCTCAATACCATTCTCAAGGCTTCTATTACGCATCTTATACTTATCAAGCTTTTCACCATTAATCATAAGAACTGGCTTAAGCTTTAGCATTCCTCCAAGTGCTGCCGCAGCTGGAGTAATACGTCCACCCTTCTTTAAGAAATAAAGGGTATCAAGCATAATATAAATCTTAGATTGGCTTCTAACCTCAGTTAGAATATCCTTAATCTCTCTTGCGCTATATCCAAGCTCTCTTAAATGCATTGCGTCATATATAATTTGTCTTAGGGTTGAAGATATTCTTTTTGCGTCAACAACAAATACCCTATCCTTATAATTCTTCTCTGCCTCAACCATCGCAGACTCACATGACTTTGAAAGTCCTGATGACATAGGAATATAAACGATAGTATCATTCTCCTCTAAAAGCTCATCCCAAATGGATGCTACATAAGCTATTGAAGGCTGTGATGTAGACACATTCGCATCCTCCTCAAGCATCTTAAAGAATGTATCACTATCAAGGCTTACTCCCTCTAAATATTCCTCTCCATTAATCATAAAGGGCATAGGTATTACCTTAATACCAAGCTCTTCTGCTTCCTCCTGGCTAATTTCAGCCATTGAATCGCACATAATCGCAATCTTTTCCATAATAAAACCTCTTTTAACAATTATGATTCTTACTATGTAAAGTATATCAAATATACCATATAAATGTCAAATCTATTTTACATTATCATAAAGAAATATTAAAATCCTACCATTCAAAGCTTAATTGACCGATATCAAACCAATTTATATACAAGTATCTTTTCTCTTATATCTCCGTTATTATATAAATCCTCTGTAGAAATAGAATCCAAAAGCTCTAATCTCATGCATTTATTCAAATAATTTTCGTATTTATCTGATGGATAATAGAAAAACAAAAGAGTTTCTCTATTTGATTTATCATATGAATCAATAATGTTTAAAATAACTTTGTTTAAAACCTTTAAATTAAATGGATTAAAGAAATAAAATCTATCAATACTATTATCTATTTGATATTCCTCTGCTCTTTTAAGAACAAACTCTGAACGATTAAATCTCCCACTCTCCTTATTCATCAAAGCCTTATTATATAATCTTTCATTATATTCAACGCCAATAGTATGACACTTTGTTTGGTAGCTCAGATAAAAATCGACTCTTCCCTTACCACACCCATAATCTAAAAGTGTATTATTCTTCTTAATATATCCACTATTATATAATCTTAATAAAACCTCATATGGGCTTGGCTCATATGGGAAGTTTGTAAGATTAGAGATAGAATCATCTCTTCCAGTTGTATGAATTTTTAAAAGCTCATCATATCTTACATCTATATCTTCCATTTTTTAAATCACCCTTTGTATTTAATTATACAATAATTAACAACACAATTTCAAAAATATATTTTTTTATGTTAAAATATAGTTAGGAAGGGAGATGGTTATATGGATGATAACAATTTAATCCCTAGCGATGTAGCAAAAACAATATACCTAGATCATCTAGCTGTAGTACTGTCTAATCTTGGAGTATTTAGTGCAATCTTCTTTTTATTAGTAACAATTCTTCCAACAGTTGTGACAGTAAGCTATATGATATTTATAGTATTCTATACAATAATAATTATGGGTATTATAATGGTCACTCTAGGATTAATACTTGCATCCGAGGATTTTAGAGATTCAGTTTCAAGTATTTATGATACTCAATCTGTGACAGAAAAAGTTAAAAGCTTTTACGAAAATCACATAGTATTTATAAATAGCTTTGGAGCTGTATCATTAATACTTTTAATCTTATCTACTACACTTCTTGTGCTTAACAGGAACTATAACCATACTTCAAGAATCATCACTAATTCTATTATGATGGCTTTAGTTATAATATCATTTATTTTAGGGATGGTGGTAGTATGAAAAGGCTTGAGTTTAAAATGATGAATCCTATGGATGATATGTGGATCTATTTTGATGGCAAGCCTATCAAATATAAAACCTCATATGGACATAGAATATATAGCTATGAAACACAGAGTGATAGTGTAGAGATTGAAATATATCACTATAACGAGGTAGCCCTAAAGCATTATATCCTCTTCCATATCATCTTCTTTTTAATAAGTATTCTTGGAATATTTAATAAAAGATATGATAAGAGATGTGTTAGTGTTAAATATAAGGCCATATTAAAGCTTAATGAAGCCTCTAATGTAGTTGCTAAATACAATGGTAACTTTAATAAGGAAGGCGCAATTAATCTTGAAACAGATTTAGAGTATGAGGTCTTAGAAAACACTAAGGAAAAGGATTTAAATGCAATAAAGAGATTAAAGAAATTAAAGCTTATTAATTTCTTCATCATACTACTTCTAATAGCAATACTAATTACGGCGATAGTACTAAGTAATAAATAAAGGAGGAAAAGAAAATGAAACTATTAATTAAAAATAAGTTTATAAGCTTAGGAGGAAGCTCATTTGTAAAAAATGAGAATGACGAAAAGGTATTTAAGGTAAAGGGTAAGATGATTAGCCCAACTCACAAGAAAAAGATTTATGATATGAATGGCGGAAAGAAATATATTGTAAGAAATAAGTTCTGGAAGCTATTCAAATCAACATCATTAATCTATGATTTTGATAGTAATAAAATTGGAGCGCTTACTAATAAGGATTTAGATTTTAAGAATAGCTATGTCCTACATGGTGCCGCTGATGATATTACTATTTCAGGAAACCTTCTACAATTTCCAAATATGAAGCTTGATATTACAAAGAATGGTACTAAAATTGGTACCGTAATCAAGCAGTTTACAATTGTAAGGGATACCTATACTGTTGAGGTAGATGATGATACTGAAGCTGCATTCCTTGTAGCCCTTGTAATAGCAATTGATAACATCCTAGATAGACGTCGTAACGATTAAAAAAGGGGATACAGCCAAAAGAAACTGTTTGATTAAAACGGACAGAGATTAAAAAAGACTTTTAAGAGCTAATGACCTAAATTCAATAGGTGTTAGCTCTTTTAATTTTTCCTGTAAACGTTCATTATTGTAATAATTTATAAATTTTGAAACTTTATCTTCAATATCATTCTTATCAAGTTTATTAATTCTATATATACATTCGCTTTTTAAACAACTAAAGAATGATTCAATTGGTACATTATCTACACTTGAACCTTTTGCTGAAATAGATTGTGTTATCTTATTATCAATTAATATTTGTCTATATTGCCAATTTGTGAAATGCCATCCTTGATCAGAATGTAATATTAATTCTTTTCTATACTTATATGGAACAGATTTAATTGCTTTATTAACTGTATCAATTACTAATTTTAAATCTATAAACGACGATATGCTATAACTTATTATTGATTTATCATACATATCTTTAATCGCGCATAAATACTTTAACCCATTGTGGGCAAATATATAACTTATATCAATAGACCATTTCTTATTTGGCCTATCTGTGTTAAAATTTCTACGTAGAAGATTTGGAATATCGTGGTGTGGTAGCTTTGGATATCCATGTGTCTTTCTACGGCTTGTTGCTTGTATGTTATTAATTAACATATAGCGATATACGGTGTAATTCGTAAGGATTATGCCGTATTTTCTTTTTATATTCATTCTTATAGGCCTTATTCCTTGCTCTGGATGTCTCTTATAAGTTTTTATAATCAATTCATTTGTTACTTTATCAAATCCTTTAAAATATGGTCTGCCTGCCTTGACCCAATCGTAGTAACCTGATTTTGAACAGTTAAGATATTTACATAATTTTGTAATAGAATATTTATCTTTAATCATATCGATTACTTGATATTTTTCTTTTGCTGTTCGTCTAGGCAGGCTAGAGATTTTTTTATATCCTCTAACATCCTTACCCTTTCTATTAATTCTTCCTTACTCATTTCCTCTAATGTTTTTTCAGGAGTTTTTCTTGGCCTACCTTTAGTTGGAAATTCAGCCTTCGTTCCTCGGCCTCGTTTTTCAACTATTTTTCCTGTTTCCAAATATTGTTGTACCCATCTATATAAAAC
>JAILRQ010000070.1 GCA_024698125.1 Acholeplasmatales bacterium | reverse complement strand
GAAGGCTTATTCAAATGAAATATAGTGGATGGTTTAGAAAAGCTTCTGGCTTTATGTTTGGTCGTCCATATATTAAAGATCTAATGTTTTCTAAATCATATAAGGACTTTATTATAGAGGCTATTGGTGATTTAGGGCTTCCTGTAATCTTTGATTTAGATATTGGACATGTACCACCACAAATACCAGTTGTTGTTGGAAGTGTGTGTACTATAAAGGTCAAGGATAATAAATATACAATTAAATATGAGCTAAAATAATAAAGAGCTATAGGATTTAATCCTACAGCTCCTTTTTTTACCTTCTTTGTGGTGATTGCTGCTTTGGCTTTGAAGTCTTTGATATTCTACTGTATAGGAAAATATCCTTTCTTGCATTAATATAGCAGCTATTATCCTTTTCATATGGGAATGCTCCATATGAGAATTTAACATTTTTATTCTTTCTTACAAATACTCCAAGAATAAGAGATGATATGGCTATTCCCATTATAAGTGCTATTACTAAAGCTGGTAAAAGCTTGTATTTATCGAATGATAAAATCGCAAATATTACAAAAAATACAAGTCCTCCAATTCCTAAAAAGAATAGTAGGAAATACATTAAAGCCTTTAGCTTTGAAATAGGAAGATTTCCTGCAATCTTTCCTGTTTCTCCATTCATTCCAAATCTAAACATCTCATCCTTCCACTTAACATTTAGTAGCCATACTGGGTATAGTACATATTTTGTTATAGTATTTGAGAATGAAAGATTTGAATTTTCAACGCTTAAATTAGTGTATCCATAGATATCTCTTTTGAAGGCTTCTATTGTACCCTCTCTAAATCTTTGTGTCGCACGTCCAAATGTTTCTTCCTTAGAAACATCATATCTATCAGCTCTATATCCTGCAAGATATGCTACATTGAAATCCTCTGCCTCACTATATGTATAGGGCTCAATAGATTCCATAAGCTTATCCTCCATCTTCTTTGAACCATCAACAGGGACATGCTCGAATCCTACTCCTCCACCACGTACTATTGAATAGTATCTAGTTTCAGTGTATCTATAGTCATTATCCTCCCATCTTCTAACCTTTTCTCCTCTGTATCTTACCTTACCAGATACATCCGCATCAAATAGCCAGAATGGAACATATAATGATTTAGTTTCTTCTATTGTGCTTATCTTTTTAAATGAGCCTGGTAATAAAGGCTTTCCTCCTAAGAACTTTTTAAATGCATTAACGGCATAGTCCTTATCCTTTTTAAAGGGAATAATTAGGTTTGGCTTTAAATCACCAGAAACCTCCTTTGATACCACCATGTTATTTTCACAATATGGGCATTTTGTAGATGAGGTTGTCTCCTCACAGATAACCTCTCCACCACATGAGGTACAGGTATAAATCTTCATACCCTTCATATCCTCTGATGTATATGCCTCTACAGTTGATTCATCCCAGGCAGTATCCTCCTGACCATCCTCATCTAAATCATCTGTATATTGCTTCAAATCTTCTGCTTTAAATGTTTGATCACAATATGGGCAGACTATATTTTGTGATTTGTTATCGAAGTTTAAAGTACCACCACAGCATGGACATTTAAAATCAATATTTGCCATAATTTCCTCCTACAATTCAAAAAAGCCTAATAAATTAGACTTTTTTTATTTAATCTACTTTGTATCCTCGTCGTTGAATGGGTCTCCACATTCAGGACAGAACTTAGGTGGATTAGTAGGATCCTCTGGCTCCCAACCACACTTATCACACTTATACTTTAAAGTACCTGCTGGCTTCTTAGCTCCACAGTTAGAGCAGAACTTACCCTTGTTTACTTGTCCACAAGAGCATGTCCATCCATCAAGGGCTGGCTTCTTTGTTCCACATTCAGGGCAGAACTTTCCTGATGCGACTGCTGTACCACATGTAGGGCACTTCCATGCACTAGCCTCAGCCTTTGCTGCTTGAGCATTCTTTTCAGCCTGCTGCTGTTGTCCCATATTATATAGGCTTTGGGCGTTCATTCCACCAGCATTAGCTGCCATATTAAGACCATAGAATCCAATAGCTGCTCCATTTGCATTACCTGCAGCAGTCTTCATAGCCTCAGCCTGTGCCTCAACTAATGTAGCACCAGCCATAGCTGCATTTCTTGCAAATACATTCTTTCTTTGAAGCTCCTTGATTAGATCCTCGTCCTCCTTAGGTAATGTAACACTACCTAATGCGATATTTACAATTTCAATACCACGCTTGTCTCTCCAATCTTCAACAAGTGATTCATTCATTGCATTCTCAAGCTCTTGGATGTGAGCCATAATTTGATTTGGTCTCATCTCCATTGCTGAAAGCTTACCAAATGCTGGCTGTAATGCACTGATGAACTCTGTCTTTAATTGTTGATCTATCTCACTTCTAGTGAAGTTTTGTGTAACATTTCCACAAACGTTTTGATAGAAAAGAATTGGGTTTGTAATCTTATATGAATATACTCCATTACAACGTACAGATACATCAATATCTAATCCCACATTATTATCTACAACACGGAATGGAACTGGGTTTGGTGTACCAAACTTATTATCCATTATTTCCTTAGTGTTGAAGTAATAAATTCTTTGATCCTTTCCTGTATCTCCACCATAAGTAAATCTTCTTCCTATAGTCTTGAATAAACCAATTACACTTTCTCCAAATGATCCTGCAAAAATTGATGATTCAGTTGAGCTATCAAACTTGAATGCACCTGGCTCAGCTGCAAGCTCAACAATCTTTCCTTGCTCTACAATAATCATACATTGTCCATCTGCAACCGCAATTACAGAACCATCAGAAATGATGTTATCGCTACCCTTAGTATTAGAAGACTTCTTAGAGTTTACTCTTTTTTGTCCCTTAGCTACTAATACATCCTTAGGTAATGATTCACAATAAAAATATTCCTTCCATTGATCAGCAAATGTAGTTGATACTGCACCTGCTAAAGCTTTAATTAACCCCATAACTTAACCTCCATTAATTATACTAATTATATTATACGGGTTATTATTTTATTTTTCAATTGAAAGTGTATTGATAATTCTTATATTTAATACAATTTATATAATTAAAAAGCCTATCAGATGATAGGCCTTTAATAAATTATGCAAATATAAATGATGCAAACTTATCAATATTATCCTTAGCACCAACAACAACTACTGTGTCTCCTGGTCTTAGGATATCCTGTCCCTTAGGCATGAAGATTTCTCCTCCCTGAGGGATAATACCGATAACATTGATTTCAAATTGCTGACGTAGATTTAAGTCAATAATTGACTTTGGCTTAAACTTCTCACCAATCTCAAGCTTATACATTCCATATTCTCCTGAAATGTTATAGTAATCTACAATCGCATTAGATGTAATTTGGTTAGCAAGTGATACGGCACTGGCCTCCTCTGGAATAATTACGTCTGTAGCTCCAAGCATTTCAAATAGCTCCTTATGATCAGCCTCATCAGCACGTACTGTAATATTTTCAACACCTAGGTTCTTAAGGTTTACTATTGAAAGAATTGAAGCCTGTAGGTTATTACCGATAGCAACAACGGCTACGTCAATTCCATTCTTTCCAATAAGCTCCTTTAATACGTCCTTCTTTGTAGCATCTGCGATGACACAGTTAGGTACGTATCTTGCGATAGATTGAATTGCATCCTCATCAACATCAATTGCAAGTACATCATATCCAAGGTCTGCAAGTGTTACCGCAACCTTTGAACCAAATCTTCCGATTCCAATAACTAAAAAGTTCTTATTATATTTTTTCATCCTATTATTACATTCTCCTTTGCGTAAGATATTTCTTCCTTTGTATTAGCCATCCAATTCTTATTAAGTACTCCAATAATTGTAAGTGGTCCTAAACGACCAAAGAACATTATAAGCACAATAATAATTCTATTAGCTACACCAAGAGATGCTGTAATTCCCATTGAAAGTCCTGTAGTTGAGAATGCTGATACAACCTCAAATAATACAGACTGAATTCCAAGCTCTGGCTGGATTGCAAGAACTACTGCAGAACCAAGTATTACAATCATAAGCGCTACAAGCATTAATACGAAGGCCTTAGAGATTTGAGCCTCATTAATTCTTCTGTTATAAGCCTTTGTTTCCTTACCTCTTGCAAAATAATAAATCGCAAGAGCTATAACTCCAAATGTTGTAGTCTTAACTCCTCCTCCTGTTGAACAAGGAGAGGCTCCAATTAGCATTAACAATATAGTAATCATATATGTAACTGGAAGACATGATAGAGCTGACATATCATAGGTTGCAAATCCTGCCGTACGACATGTAAT
>JAILRQ010000052.1 GCA_024698125.1 Acholeplasmatales bacterium | reverse complement strand
TGAGTATCTATGCTTTGTAGGAGATGGTATTAATGACGCTCCTGTAATCATGAAGTCAGATATAGGTATTGCGATGGGTGGAGTTGGAAGTGATGCGGCTATTGAGGCCTCTGACATAGTCTTAATGCATGATACCCTATCATCAATTAAAACTGCTAAAATAATAGCTAAAAGGACTATGAGAATAGTCTATGAAAATATTATATTTGCTATAGCTGTAAAGGTATTAATTTTAATACTTTCAGCTCTAGGTATTACAAATATGTGGGCTGCAGTATTTGGAGATGTAGGAGTTGCGACCCTTTGTATATTAAATGCTATGAGATGTAATATTAAGGTACTTGAATAAATTAAAAGAAAGTGCTATTATAGGCAAGGAATTAAATAAGACAGTTCATTTGTACCATCCTGTCTATAAACAAAACTAGGGCTCTATAAAATAAGCTTTTTTTGATGGGACAAACTATTGTCCCATTTTTTTTATTTTTTAGGGTGCCTTGTGCACCCTTTTTTAATGGAGGAAGATATTTATGTATTTATTAGAAACTGAAAGCTCATTTGATGCGGCACATTTCTTAACAAGCTATGAAGGAAAATGTAGGAATATCCATGGTCATAGATGGAGAGTAGTTCTAGAGGTTAGTGGAGAGCCATGTAATGGAATGCTTGTTGACTTTGGAATACTAAAGAAGGATTTAAAGGAAATGTGTGATTATTTTGATCATACATTTATAGTTGAAAGAGGAAGCCTTAAGAAGGAATTATTTGACCTTCTTAATGAGGAGTTTTTATTAAGGGTTGTAGATTTTAGAACTACTGCTGAAAACTTCAGCAGGTATTTCTTTGACATGCTATCAAAAAAATATAATGTTGTAAGTGTTTCAGTATATGAGACTCCAACTAATAAGGCAGTGTATAGAAGATGAAGGTAATAGAGCTATTTTTATCAATAAATGGAGAAGGATTAAAATCAGGAGAGCTTGCGACATTCGTAAGATTTGCTGGATGTAATCTTCGCTGCCCTTATTGTGATACTAAGTATTCATATGAAAATCCCATCTATAAGGAAATGAGTATAGAGGAGATATTGTCTAGGGTAGAGGAATATGGGGCTCATAATGTATGCCTTACAGGAGGAGAGCCTTTAATACAGAAGGATGTAGACCTTTTAATAAAGGCTCTATCAGATAAGGGATATAGAGTAGAGCTTGAAACTAATGGATCAGTAGATATTACACCCTATGTAGGATTAAAGGGTGTATGCTTCACCCTTGACTACAAGGGTCCTACATCCCTTATGGAGAGTCATATGCTTACATCAAATTATAGGTATTTAACTAAAAATGATGTAGTTAAGTTTGTATGTGGTAATAAGAGTGATTTAGAGAAGGCTAAGGAGATTATTTTAAAATATAGCCTAGCTGATAAAGCCAATCCATTCCTTTCACCAATGTTTGGTGAAATAAATCTAGAGGGAATGGTTGATTTTATGAAGGATAATAGGCTAAACGGTGTTAGAATGCAGATTCAAATACATAAGATTATTTGGGATAAGGATAAAAGAGGTGTTTAGTATGATAGATGAGAAAAGGCTAGAAAAGGCTTTTAAGGAAATACTTATAGCATTAGGAGATGATCCAAAAAGAGAAGGATTAAAGGATACCCCTAAAAGAGCAGCTTCTATGTATATGGAAATGTTTGAGGGTATGAATTATACAAATGATGAGCTTATAGATATGTATAATAAAACCTTCGATGAGGATTATCTTACAGATAGTAAGAATCTAGTTGTGATAAAGGATATTGATATATTCTCACATTGTGAGCATCATATAGCCCTAATGTATGATATGACAGTAGATATTGCCTATATCCCAAATGGAAGGGTTATAGGACTATCTAAGCTTGCTCGTATAGCTGACATGGTATCTAAAAGATTACAGCTTCAGGAAAGAATTACACAAGATATTTTATATGTTGTAAAGGGAATAACTAAATCTTTAGATATTGCAGTAAGAGTTAGAGGATCTCACTCCTGTGTAAGTGCTCGTGGAATTAAAAAGAGAAGTGTTACAGAAACATTCTCTAAAATAGGAAATATAGGAAAAGAGGTATTTATCTAATGAAATGCTTAGTACTTTCATCAGGAGGGCTTGATTCAACTGTAGCCCTAGCACTTGCGATTGAAAAATATGGTAAGGATAATGTAATAGCCCTATCTATATCATATGGTCAGAAGCATGATAAGGAGATAAAGGCTTCAATTGATGTGGCTAGCTATTATGGAGTAGATCATAGGTTCTTAGATTTATCCAAGATATTTGAATATAGTGATTGTGCTTTGCTGAAGCAAAGTCAAAATGATATACCAGAGGAATCATATAACGATCAGATTAAAAAAATGAATGGTAAGCCTGTTACAACCTATGTACCATTTAGAAATGGATTGTTCCTATCATCTGCCGCATCCATAGCCCTATCCCTTGGATGCGATGTTATATATTATGGAGCACATAAGGATGATGCGGCTGGTAATGCATATCCTGATTGCTCAAGGGATTTTACAGATTCAATGGCTAAGGCTATTTATCTAGGAAGTGGAAATCAATTAAAGGTAGAGGGTCCATTTGTTAATATGACTAAAAAGGATATTGTGGCCCTAGGTCATAGCCTTAATGTACCATTTAATCTTACATGGAGCTGCTACGAGGGGCATGATAAGGCCTGTGGTAGATGTGGTACATGCCTTGATAGAAAAGAAGCATTTAGATTAAATGGATTAATAGATCCAATAGAATATGAGGAGAATTAATATGAGAGAAAATGAAGGATTAAAAAGCCTTGGTAATAAGGATATTAAATATTCGTTTGATTATAACCCAGGGCTATTAGAAACATTTATAAATAAGCATCAGGAAAATGATTACTTTGTAAAGTTTAACTGTCCAGAGTTTACATCCCTATGTCCTATTACAGGACAGCCTGATTTCGCAACTATTTATATATCATATATACCTGATGTAAAAATGGTAGAATCAAAATCACTAAAGCTATATCTATTTAGCTTTAGAAATCATGGAGATTTCCATGAGGATTGTGTAAATATCATAATGAAGGATTTAATAAAGCTTATGAATCCACGCTATATTGAGGTATGGGGAAAGTTCCTTCCAAGAGGTGGAATATCAATTGACCCATATTGTAATTATGGACGTCCTGGTACACGCTTTGAAAGAATGGCAGAGGAAAGGCTATTCAATCATGATATGTATCCAGAAAGGGTAGATAATAGATAAAAAAGGCCATTGGTTTAACCAATGGCTTTGTTTTACTTTGTAATTGTAAGTGTTGCACATTCACTTGTAACTGAATCTATTGTTACAGTGTTATTCCAAGCACTACCACTATCAAGGGTAGTTGTTTCTGGGAAGAACTTGGCGTATGTATCAAGTGAGAATACATCACCGTCCTGGAATAGGTCATCATTTGTAGCGGCATATCCCATTTTATATCTAAAGCTCTTTGTAGCTTCAATCATATGACATAATGAATAGTCATAGAATGTAGTATCCTCATCCTTATTACAATTTGAGCAGGCTACAGAATACATATATCCTTCTGTAAGGGATTTATTCTTAATATTAGCCCAATACATATACCTATTAGTTCCCTCATCATCAATAAGCCTTGCATCTATATGGTAAATCTTAATACCATATTCTGTAAGACCAAGTGATCTTTGTGGGTATTGAGTAGTAGAATCTAAGGCATTTAATCCAGTTGGACAATAATACTCAATAAGCATATATTCATCAAAGGCTGTACCATTCCATGATTCAGCAGATGGAATAAGTAGGCATTCCCCTTCATTTAAGGTAACTGTTCCATCAATGTTTCCTACAATTGGATCAACCCAACCAAGTACTAGCTTTGAGAACATATCATGGTCACAAATGTTATAGTCCTCCATAACAACCTGTCCCATTGGATTAAAGCTTCCACTTGATGGATAGTAATCATCAAGACCTAGAATATGTCCAAACTCATGTACCATTGTGTGGTAATCTACTGCAGGAGATGTAGTAGCCTCAAAGAAGAAGCTATATGATAGGAAGGCATATACATTAAATCCTGGATTAGTTAAGCTTTGTGTGTTGTAGTCTGTTTCATATGCGGCAGCTGTATATACATATGCCCAGAAGTATTCATCGGTATCCCAAGCGTTATTACCGTTTGATGTATAATCGCATGAATAAACTCCAATAATCGCATCAATCCATCCGTCCGCATTTTCATCAAATGTAACTGCATCGTTGTTTTCCTTATATTTATCTAAGGCAGCTCCTAAAAGATTGACTCCATTATCATAGGCTTTTAAACCCAAAACGTTATTAAGCTTTGAGCTTGATGATGAAAGCCATTGCTTTGGTGTTGCGCTAACAGTGTATTTATCAGCTATAGTAAATGATAAATTAAGGTTTCCATAGCTTGATTTATAATAGAATGACTTAACAGACTCACTATATCCTGTGTATAAATCTGATGATTCATCAGCAGAACCATTATAGGCTCTGTTAAGGCAATCCTTATAATTAGTAGGGAACTCATCTCCACTGAACTCGATGGGAAGAACAAGTACGTTATGCTCTCCTGTTGATTCAAGCTTATTAAGCCCTTGGGTATTATAAATATCAGTATATGATATTTGATTTACCTTGGTTTGCTCATAGTCATAATATGTATTTGAACTCTTTATTAATATACAGCTCGTAAGAGCTAAAAGTGTAGGTATTAATAATAGAGCTAATAAATATTTTAATTTTTTCATATATATCATCTCTCACTTCATTACCTACATTATATCATTAAATGGATAAATATTATAATTAAAATTGAAATATGGTAATATATATATATGTAGAGGATTGGTGCTATGAAAAAGTATGATTTAAGAAAACCTATGACAAGCTTAATATCTGAGCTTATGCTTGATGGGGTAATAATAAACTATAATGATGCCATCACATATGAGAATGGTATTTATAAGGGATCTATGGGAGATGAGGATTTAGAGGAGTTTGCGGATGAGTATGCTAAAAACTATGCTGCCATTACTATAAGAATGGTTGAAAGATATTTTGTTAAGGATATTTATGTAGGAAATGCTGAAAAGGGCCTTGATATAAAAAAGCTGATAGAAGCATTTCAAAAATATAATATTGATTATGAAATATAGTGGAGAAATCCACTTTATTTTTTATTTTTAAAATATTTTTGGCAAATCTATTGACAGAGTGCCAAAATATGTTATAATGTAATCAAGGTTGGCAGTTCAGTAGTAAGAGTGCCAATCATATAAGATAATTTTCCGAATTATTTTGTAAACTAATTTTCCATTTTTCCCCACTGAGGATAGCTTTAGGTTGGCTATCCTCGCTTTCTTTTTTAAGCACATAAATTAGATATAGATTTGTTATATGCTATAATTAAGCTATAAAGGAGGCTTTATCATGGATATTAAAGAAATGATGGAATGTAAAAGCTTTGTAGTAGTAGGAAATACTATTACAGAGGGTAAATACGCTAAAAAGATTAAGGATAACCTACTTCATTATGGATATAATGTATATCCAGTTTATAAGGAAATAAAGGATATAAATTCAATAGAAGAGGATATAGATATTATTGACTTATGCATTAATCCTGTACTAGGCCTTGAAATACTTAAGGGATGTAGGAAGGATTATAAGGGAGTATTAATTCAGCCAGGTGCTGAATCAGATGAAATAAAGGAATACCTAACATCTATTAATAAGCCATACCTTGAGGGGTGTGCATTAGTTGGTATTGCAAGATTTCATGGACCACTAATTGAAGAATAAAAAAAGGCTAGTACCTGCTTGGTACTAGCCTTTCGTTTAATTAGTGATGGTGTGAGCAAACGTGAAGCTTACTCTCATCAAATGTAAGGTTTCCTGCAATAAAGCTTAATACAGCCTCATCAGCATTACCAGAGGCATTGTTATATACCTCAATACCCTGAGCCTTTAATGCTTGTGCGGCATGTCCACCCATACCTCCACAAATAAGCACTGTAGCTCCTGTAGCCTTAATTACTGGTACTAGTGCGATATGAGAAGCATCACCTACACCTACTACCTTACTTGATACAATCTTGTTATCCTCGATTGTATAAACCTTAAGCTCCTTTGTTTCACCAAAGTGAGCAAAAACATTACCATTACTATATGTTACTGCGACTATCATAATAAAAACCTCCAACTTTGTTGCTATTTTATCACAAAAAAATAAAAAAATATAGTAAAATAAGTACTATACGGTCTATATCTATTATAGAGGGGTAATTTATATGATTTTAATTATAGCTGAAAAGCCAAGTGTAATGAAAAATATAATAGATGCAAAGCTTGAGAGCGTGAAGCCACGTTCATCAAAGGGATGTCAGTACGGTAAGGATTTTATTTATACACACTGTATTGGACATCTTTTAACCTTAAAGATGCCAGGAGATATTAATGATATCTACAAGAAGTGGGATATAAATACCCTACCATTTAGATTTGATGATATTCCTCTTGAGGTTAATAAGTCGGTTGCGGAGCAATATCGCATTGTTGAATCATTAATCAATAGAGCTGATATAGAAGAGGTTGTAAATGCCTGTGACTCTGATAGAGAGGGAGATTTAATCTTCCGTAATCTTTACCACTATGTACATAAAAGGGTACCAAAGGTATCAAGAATGTGGATAGAGTCACAAACACCTGATGGTATTAAGGAATCATTTGATACCCGTCTTAGTGAGGGTATGTATAATAATGTATTCTTTGCAGGAAAGTCTAGATCATATGCTGACTACATCATAGGATTAAATGCTACTCGTGCTATGACATGTAAGTTTGGTGGAAGTGGTAAGGTTTTAACTATAGGAAGAGTTCAAACACCAACTCTTCGTATCATTTGTGATTTAGAAAAGGAGATTCAAAACTTCAAGCCTGAAAATTATTATAAGGTTAAGGCCTTAGGTGTGCTTAATGAGGCAGAGGTTTCTGCATATTATGTAAATGAGGATTTAGATAATAATAGATTTAAAAAGAAGGAAGATGCCGAGGCTTTAATTAATAATGTTGGAATTGGTCCTGCTGAGGTAGTGGTTGCTGATACATCAAAAAGAAGTGAAAAGCCTCGTATGCTATATTCCCTATCAGATCTTCAAATTGATATGGATAAGAGATATAAGATGAGTGCGATTGATGTATTAAATACATGCCAAGCACTATATGAAACACATAAGCTTATCACATATCCTCGTACTGATGAGAATCATATTTCTAAATCTCTTGCGGATAAATCATATCAAATACTTAGAAGCCTATGTGTATCAACAGAGGTTGTAAATTATATATTAGATAATAAAAGACATATAAATCCTATGATGATAGCTAAAAAGGATATAGGAGCCCATGAGGCTCTAACTCCTACAGCCTATAGGACTACAAGAGATAAGATTGTAGCCCTAAATCAAAATGAAAAAAGAGTTTATATGGCTATAGTAGAAAGATTTTTAGCATCCTTCCTTGAGGATGCAGTACTTGAGAAGCAAAAGCTTGAGTTTGTACGTAATGGTGCCCATTTCCAAACTGAAATGGAAATATGTACCTTCCTAGGTCATAGAGCGGCCTATAAGTATGGTAAGAAGCCTGGTGAGGTTAAGAACTTTGTGACTGCTAAAAAGGGTGATATTGTAGATATTAAAGAGCTTTTATGTGAGGACTCAAAGACTACACCACCAGCAAGATTTACAGAGGGTTCCTTAATTCGTATGATGAAGAATCCAGTTAAGTATGTAGAATCTAAGGATGATAAGGACATGCTTAAGAAGGTAGAGGGAATTGGTACTGAGGCTACACGTGCTCAAATCATTGTAGATTTAAAGAATAGAGGCTTTATTGATTTAGATAAGAAGAAATCAATAATAGCCACTAAGAGTGGAATGGAGCTTATAGATACCATCCCATCTGAGGATATTAAATCAGTTTCCTTAACAGCTATGTTTGAGCGTAAGCTTGATCAAATATCAAAGGGTGAGTATGATCATAAGGAGTTCCTATCTGAAATAAATAATCTAACATCAAGATTTGTTGATGTTGTAAAGGGTATGGACGCCTCACAATCAACACTTTCAGGTGTTGTATGTAAGTGCCCTGTATGTGGCAGTGATATAGTTGAGCGTGAGAAGGTTTATGGATGTAGTAATAGAGATTGTAAGGTATATATTTTAAAGAATGCCTTAGGAGCAAAGCTTATTACTATGTCTCAGGCTAAATCATTACTTCAAACAGGCTCTAGTGGTACTAAGGTATTATGTCAGTCTAAAAAGACAAAGCATGACTTTGAGGCTGTTATGAAATATTCCTACAATGGAGCTCTTGAATATCCAAATGAGCTTACATTTGACTTTAACGCTAAGGCTTTATCAGAGCCTGAGACAGAAGGTCTTAGAGAGGTAATAAAGCCTTTATGTAAATGTCCTGTGTGTGGAGGAAATATAGTAGATGATAACTTTAAGTTCTATTGTAGCAATAAGGAATGTATGGTTATGCTATCTAAGACTGCACGTGGAATAAAATCATTAACTAAAAAGGATGCTAAGGATTTATTTACAAAGGGTGAAACTAAGGATAGGGTTAAGGTAGTATCTAATGATAAGGAGATGGAGGTATATCTAAAATATAGCTTCCATAATGAGGATAGATATCCTAATCATTTAGATTTTATATTTGAAAAGAAAACGGATGATAAATAATCTTTATCATCCCTTTTTAATGTGGTAAAATATATGTAGGTGATATTTATATGCAAAGGGACATGATCCGTAGAAGAGAAAGTAAATATGCAATATTTGATGCGGCTTTATTAGTCCTTTTTATTGCTAATATTGTAGGCTTTGGAACAGATTATGCAAGATATGGTAATATCTGGCCTATTTATATATATTTTGCTTTTGACGCAATATACCTATTATTATTTGTTATTGGAAGATTTAGTCTAAGAACAGACCTTGTAATGCTTATTGTAGTTATAACCCTAAATCTAATAGAATTCCCATTCATATTCTATTTTTATGGAGTAAATGGACTGGTATATCTAATACTTGGTGTAATATCAAACCTAGTATTTTTAAAGGGAAGGCAAAGAATAGTAATGTCGGCCTTGACTATAATATTTGATATTACTGTAATGGTTATAGCCTATTTAGAGCCACAAACATTCATTGATGTATTATCATCAGATGCAGGAGAGATAGCCGCAAGATATAAAAATATTGCAGCAGACGCTGCATATATCATATCAGCAATCCTATCACAGTTTATTGTAATGGTTTTAATTAACAATCAGGTAAAGCTTGAGATGGAGAATAAGGATTTAAATGATGCTATTTCTAATATGTCTAGACGTGATCCTTTAACAAGAACATTTAATAAGTCATTTATGGATTCATATATTGAAGGTCTTATAAAGGATAAGAGAACATTTACTGCGGCTATATATAAGATATCAGCATTTGATAATCTTGTATCAAAGTATGGTGAGCAATATAATGAGATTCTTTTAGTAGCTCTTGCAGAGCTTATTTTAAGAGAATGTGCTGATAAGGCTGTTGTCGCAAGATATAGTAAGGATTGCTTCGTCGTTGTCTTTATAGAGCAGAATGAAATGATGGATTTATTATCTCAAATGAATCTTAAGATTGATAGTGGAGCTATAGCTAATGTAAGTGTTACAAGAGCTTATGAGAAATGTAACGCTGATGATACCCTAGATTCATTTATTGAACGCTTAGGAAATAAGGTGAAGGGATTTGGTGGACAAAGTGCAGATTCAGATCTTTTATAATGCCTATGACCTATATGAGCTTAAAATAGAAAAGGCTATATCAGCTGGAGATACTTTAGAGCTTTTAATAGATATGTCATCACATCTTGATTTAATGGGTAATGGTATAAGACCATCCCTTGATGTAGAGTACCATCATTTATTTAGATTTAAATATGAGGGGCCAGAGATAGCTCTTAAAAGAAATATAAGAGTTTTAGAATATAGCTTTAATGATGGTAAGATTAAGCTTAACCTAAATAATAAGGAATTATATTTGGTAAGTGATCCAGAGGTGGTTCCAAATTATGTATAAGCTATATATTAAGGATATTAAAGAAATTAAAGACATTGCGTTACCACGTAATGTCTTAAATCACGTTAATAGCTATAAGGTTTTAGAAAGAAGAATGGAATCTATTGCAGGCTATAGCCTACTTATAGAAGGCCTTAAGGAATATAATATTATAGACCCAGAAATAGATTTTAATGGTAAGCCTAGGCTTATAAATAGTAATATAGAGTTTAGTATAGCTCATGATAGTGGTATAGCAGTATGTGCTATATCAGAGGATAGTGTTGGAGTAGATATTATGAAAATACGTCCTTTAAATTGTAAAATGTGTAATCGTATATTAAATAGTAATGAGCATATGCCAGAAAATGATATGGAATATACAATTCTTTGGTGTATGAAGGAGGCTGTAATAAAATATATAGCCTCATCTATTCCCCATATTAAGGAAATAGATACTACTAAATATTTATATGATATAAAAGAAAATAATGGTTATATTATTTGCGTATGTTATGGTAAAATATAGAATGTTTGGAGTTGAAATATTATGACATTAAAGGATTTAGCAAATGCGGTAGTACCACATTTAGAGCATGATAAGGAATATTATTTAAATAAGTACCCTATGCGTGAGGGAGTTGTAACAAGATTTGCTCCATCTCCTACAGGATTCCTACATACAGGATCTTTATATATGGCACTTATTAATTATAAGATAGCTCATGATGCAGATGGTGTATTCTATCTTCGTATTGAGGATACAGATACAAAGCGTGAGGTAGAGGGTTCTATTGATACAATTGTAAGTATGCTTAAGGAGTTTGGAATTGAATTCCAAAATGATCCTACCTATGCCCCATATAAGCAATCAGAGCGTGCTGATATCTATAACGCCTTCATTTATGATTTAATCCTAAATGATAAGGCTTATCCTGATTTCGTTACTGAAGAGGAGCTTTCATCAATTAGAGAAAGCCAGGAGAAGAATGGTGAGCGTATTGGATACTATGGAAAGTATGCAGTAGGTAGAAGCCTTTCTATTGATAAGATGATTGAAAATATTAATTCAGGAATTCCTTATGTAGTACGTGCAAAGTCATCTGGAGACTTTAACCGTAAGTTTAAGTTTAAGGATTTATTAAGAGGAGAGATTGAATTCCCAGAAAATGACTTTGATACAGTTATTCGTAAAAGAGATGGTCTTCCTACATATCACTTTGCCCATGCAATTGATGACACATTAATGCACACATCAATTGTTATTCGTGGTGAGGAATGGTTAAATAGTGTACCTGTACATAGAGATTTATTCTACCTATTAGGATTTAAGATGCCAAAGTATATGCATATATCTTCAATCCTTAAGGCTTCAGAGGATGGTACTCATAGAAAGCTTTCAAAGAGAAAGGACCCTGAGGCTTCAGTTTCCTTCCTACTTGAAAAGGGATACCCTAAGAAGGGATTTATTAACTATCTATTAGTACTTGCGAACTCTAAGTATGAGAATAACATGACTGATTCATATAAGCTTGATTTCAAGAACTTTAGTATTAATGGTTCAACATTTGATATTTTAAAGCTTGATAATGTATGTAAGGAATATATCCATAGTCTATCTGTTGATGATTTATATGCTGAGGCATATGATTATGCATCAAAGTATGATAAGGAGCTTATGGATTTAATAAATAGAGATCAAAATCTATTTAAGCAAATATTATCATTTGAGCATAATCCTCAGCCTCGTAAGGATTACGCAATGTATTCAGAGATTAAGTCTAAGATTTATTATTTCTATAATGATTTATTTGATAGTGTAGAATATGAAGAGCTTGATATAGATAGAGATCTAGTAAAGAAGGCTTTAGATTTAGTTTTAGAATCAGATTTTAATCTAGATGGAGATTCTTGGGTAGCAAGCCTTAAGGAAGCTTCTGAGGCTATAGGATTTGCTAAGAACAAGAAGGCTAAGGAGGCCTTAGGTCTTACTTATATGTTTGGGGATTTCATGAAGATTCTTCGTGTAGCTATTTGTAAGAAAAATGAATCATTTAGCATTTATGATGTAATAAAGCTTATAGGAATAGAGGAAGCTAAAGAAAGAATTAACAAATATTTAAAAAAATAAAAAATATTTGTTGACAAAGGTCATCGGTTATAGTAAAATCTAATCGTTGACTTACTGGTCGAATGGTCAAGCGGCTAAGACGGGACCCTCTCAAGGTCCAATCCCGGGTTCGATTCCCGGTTCGACTACCAGTTAAAAATTACACTGATACAGAAATGTATCAGTTTTTTTATTTTAATAACATCTCTTTAGAGTTCCTCTTTTACTGTTGACCCTATATCCTACTGCAATAATCATGTCAAAATTATAATATTTAACTACATACACTTTCCCATCTGATGCAGTTAGTGCGTTTTCCGCACATACTGAGGCCGGAAGTTCACCTAAGCTGATTATGTTATTTACGTGCCTTGTTATTCTAGTTCTATTAACACCAAATAATAGAGCCATATCATTTTGCGTTAACCATACAGTTTCTTCATCAGGTGA
>JAILRQ010000034.1 GCA_024698125.1 Acholeplasmatales bacterium | reverse complement strand
TCGTAAGTTTAGTGCTGTAACCTTTGATAAGGTTGGAACATTTGTAATGGGAGCTCCTGAGTTTGTACTTACTACAAACTACAAGAGTGTAGCAGCAGATGTTACTGCAGGTGCAAAGCTTGGATATAGAGTCCTTGTTATAGCACATACAATGGAGCCTATTAAAGATGGTAAGGTTGACCATAAGTCATTAAGCCCAGTATGCTTAATCTATATTGAGGATACTATAAGACCTGACGCAATTGATACTATTAGATACTTCAAGGAGTCAGGTGTTGAGGTTAAGGTAATATCTGGAGATAATCCACTTACTGTATCTCGTATATCACTTCGTGCAGGTATTGAAAATGCTCAGGAGTATATCTCACTTGAGGGATTAACTGATCTTGAGGTAGTTCGTGCTGCAACTAAGTTTACAGTATTTGGACGTGTATCCCCTGCTCAAAAGAAGCTAATTGTTACTACTTTAAAGGAAGCTGGAAGAACAGTTGCTATGACAGGAGATGGAGTTAATGATATCCTAGCCTTAAAGGAGGCTGATTGTTCAATCTCTGTAGCATCAGGTTCTGAGGCTGCACGTAATGTATCACACCTAGTATTACTTGATAATAACTTTGGTTCAATGCCAAAGGTAGTATCAGAGGGAAGAAGAGTTATTAATAACGTAGCTAAGGTTTCAAAGCTATTCCTTACAAAGACTATCTTCTCATTATTACTTGCAATATACGCTATTAATTCAAATGGTAATTACCCAATATCTACAAATCAGCTAATTATGATTGATTTCTTCTGTATTGGATTACCATCATTTGTACTAGTACTTGAGCCTAATAACCTTAAGGCTAATGGTGGATTCTTGATAAATATCATAAAGGGTGCCCTACCGGGAGCCATAACGATACTTATCAATGCGATGATAGTGCTTAATATGTCTGAGACATTAGGACTATCAAAGAATGACACATCAACCCTTATTGTTATTATCGCAACATTCACATGTCTTATTGTCCTATATCAAACATGTAAGCCATGGAAGATTTATAAGAAGTTTATGTATGCGGCATTATTTGCGGCATGCGTATTCATCACATTACTATTACCAAAGTTCTTAGACTTTACTCCACTTACAAACATTGGAGTATATTATGACTCAGAGCTTGAGGTAGAAACTGTAGCCTATAAGCCTTCAGTTGAGGTATCAGCTGATGGATATTATGTAGTTAATGGTGAATATACTGACTACAAGGCATCAGATAATACAGTTTTAACAAATGTTGATGGCTACCTAGCTATAAACGGTGAGCAAACTGAATATGAGATTGAGGCCTATGGTACTCGTTCACTATACCTAGATGGTAAGGGTAATTATGTAATTGATGACGATTATTCATATCTATGTGTAGGTGGAGTATTAACATCATCTGAATACACAGAGGATATTGATGTTCAAATCTCATATCTTGGAGATGTATATGTAAATGGAGTAGATACTAATGTAAATATTCTACCTACAGTTACAATCTCAAAGCAAAACACATACGTCATTGGTGGCCTAACTACTACAATTGAGGCTACATTCACTGAGGTACGTGAGGTATATCTACAGGATTATGAGCTATATGTTAATGATTTCGCAATTGGATATACACTAGACCCTGTTAATCTATCAATTGATTCAGATAACAAGGTATATATCATGTCTAATGTAACAGATATGGATTATGCTTCAACAGACCTTGATAAGCTTGGTGTATCAAGTGAACTATTATATACATATGATGGAAATGTTATTGAATCAGCAGTAGATGGTAAGACTACAAGCTTCTCATATACAGTAGATGTTGAGGTATCAAAGGCTGGATTCTTAGTCCTTGATGGAGAATATACAGAGTTTGAGGCCGCATCTGCAGTATCAGAGCAATCAATATATTCATATAATGATCAGCATCAGCTAATAATTGATGGAGTCACAACTGATTATGTATTAACAATTAATACTACATATGGTGGTGAGGTACCAACAATGCCTCTATCAGCAATTCTTTTAATGACTGCCCTATGTGCTCTTACAACACCTATTATGGCGCTCATTAGATCTATAGTTCCTTGGATTAAGGAGCTTATCGCAAACATTAAGAAGATTGTTGGAAAGCTATAATAATAAGAGTTTACGCTACTAATTTTTGTAGCGTAGACTTTTTTATTTTTATTTTAAAATTATTATGCTATAATTATTTTGCAAGATAGGAATTGATACACATGAAAATATACGGAAAGAACTGTGTCTACGAAGCAATTCGTGCAGGACACCAAATCAATGAAATACATATATTAAAGGATTCACGTGATAATAAGTTCATAGAGATGTGTAAGGATAAGAAATATCATATTTTCTTTGATGAGAAGAAGGATATGGATAAAATCTTTGGTACACAGCACCAGGGATATGGAGCTAAGGTTAAGGATTATGAGTATAAGGATTTAGATATAGCCCTAAAGAAGAGTGATAAGAGAAGAATATTCTTAGCACTTGATGGACTTGAGGATCCACATAATCTTGGAGCTATTATTCGTTCATGCGACGCGTTCTCAATTGATGGAATAATACTACCAAAAAATCATAGCGTTGGTATTACTGAGGTTGTAGCTCATGTATCTACAGGAGCTATAGAATATGTACCAATTATTATGGTTAATAATCTTACACAGGCAATTCTAAAGCTTAAGGAAAATGGATATTGGGCAGTTGGTACAGATGCTTTAGCAGAGATGCAGCCTAAGGATATTGATAAATCACTAGATTTAGTTGTAGTAATTGGATCAGAGGGATTTGGTATGTCTAGGCTTGTTACAAAGAATTGTGACTATATGATTAAGATTCCTATGACAGGACACGTAAATAGCCTTAACGCTTCAGTAAGTGCAGGAATCATACTTGCTGAGCTAATATAAATCAGAAAATAGGAAAAGTTGAATTATTATGATTTAAATGATTTTGAGCTTATCTATCTTATAAGAGAGGGCTCAGAAAGGGCAGAGACTTTATTATATAAGAAATATGATGCTTATATATATAATATGATAATAGAGTTTCATGTCTTTAAAAGATATTATGAGGACTTCTATCAGGAGGGCTTAATGGCAATACAAAATGCCATTGTAAGCTATGATATGGATAGCAAGTGTAGCTTCTTTAATTACCTATATATAATAATGAGAAGAAGATTCTTCAAATATTATAAGTATGTATGTGAATTGGAGCTACCCTTCTCACAGCTATATAATACCTTTGAGGAGGACTTAATTGAATATAATAAAGA
>JAILRQ010000023.1 GCA_024698125.1 Acholeplasmatales bacterium | reverse complement strand
TTTACTTATTATCTCTAAATTGCTCTACATCTACAGTAGGAACGTCCATATAAATCTTTTCTAGATTATAATGCTCTCTTTCCTCTCTTGTAAATACATGAACTAATACATCGTGGCAATCTACTACAACCCATGCAGTATTCTTACCCTCAACGTTTCTTACATCAAATCCAGCCTCCATTAGCTCATCCTCAATATAGTCACATACTGATGATGCTTGACGCTGTGATGATACAGTCGCAATAATAATATTATCAAATAGTGGAGAAATACCCTTCATATCATAAATGACGATATCCTCACTCTTTACTCTATCTAGTGCAGTTATAATTGGTTTAAGCATTCTTAATCTTCTCCTTATAGCTTTTTAATACTTCTATTTGTAGTGGATGAGGATTATTATCCTCAATATGATTCATAGTTGCCTCATATGAGTATATTATAGCCTCATTTATTCCTTTATTCAAAAGAATTTCTCTACATTTTATACAATCCTCATATGTTCTTCCCTCTTCAGTAAAATCTGAAATGAAGACTATTTCTTCAAGAAGTGACATATTAAGTCTTCCTATTACATGGTTTCTTATAGCGTTTAAAATATCCTTATCCATAATCTTAAAAAGATTTTTGGCATAATATTCTGATAAATAGGCATGAAGTAGGAATGGATATTTAATACATTCCTTTTGATCCTCTTTACTTAATAGCTCTATATTCTTATCATATTTTGAATAATCATGTAGGACAGCTGCAATCTTAGCCTTAATAGGATCATATCCATATTTTTTAGCTAGATATTCACTCATCCTAACAACACCCATAATATGAGTAAATCTTTTTTCATGTCCCTCTAAATGAAGCCTTACAGCTTCCTTTATTTCATTAAATCTTTCTTCCGATAATTCCATTTCTAAGCTCCACATCACAGCCCTTGATATATGTAACTCTTATCTTGGCTGGCTTATTAAAGCTTATAAATCCAAGACCTGAGCAATATAGCTCATTTTTCTTTGTAGTTACATCAAAGGTCTTTACTACATATTCTATTTCCTTCTTTTCATCTAATGTAGGAGGTGTTAGCATCTCTCCTACATGACGGTTTAAGAAATCATCTATACGCTCTGATTTTGTTCTATGTATTGTAAGGCTCTTACTGAAATAGCATGTTATACTTAAATCCTTACTCTCTATGATATCTACTACCATAAGACCTGATACAAATACACAGTTACCCTCAAATATTTGATATGTAATAGGCTTTATTTCATTGTCTGGAATAATTTTCTTATATGATTCTGGCATTAATCTATTTAAGATATTACCCTCATTTATAAGACCTGGTGTATCAACAAACGATTTATTATCTGCAAAGAATGGTATATTTATTAAATCAAGTGTTGTACCTGGAATCTTTGATGTAGATATTAAATCATCAGTTCTTGATGTAAATCTCTTTAATAGGGCGTTTATAAGTGATGATTTACCTACATTTGCACATCCTACAAAGTATACATCTCTTTCAAGCCTAAACATTGAAATAGTGTTCATTAAATCATCAAGATAATATCCCTTCTTTGAAGATACACAGTGTACTGCAAGAACCTTAAAGAACATCTTTTGTGCCATTTGTAGCATCCACTCTACTACCTTACCAATGTTTGTAGATTTTGGAAGTAGGTCATACTTGTTAGCTACAAGTATTACATCCTTATCTCTTAAGAAATCTAAAATCTTTGGTACAAAGGTAGCACTAAAGTCAAAGACATCTACAATTAAGACAACTAAAGAGTTTGTCTTTAATGCTCCACCTAAAATCTTATCATAATCCTCATTCTTAGCTAAAATCTTAGGAAGCTCTGAATAGTGCATCATTCTAAAGCATCTTACACAGTAATCATTGTCTAGATTTTTAGTGAATCCTGCCTTATCAATATATTCATTTTGAAGTACTGCTCCACATCCAATACATTTTTTACCTTGCAATTTTTTCACCCACATATCTAGAGAGCTTCTCCTCATATAAATCAGGATACTTTCTCTTTATTCTTTTTAAAATCTTGTTCTCAAGCCTACGATTAAATCTTGTAGTCCAAATCTCAGTCTTAGGATCAAGGTTTCTTACCATAATAGTATATAGCTTATAGCGAGTTGAAGCAAATTGGTCAGTTAAAAGCTGATCTCCAATTTCTACAACCATGTCCTTAGTATAGTTTATACCATAAGCCTTACGAGCCTTCTTTAAGGCCTTACGAAGACCTCCAACAAATGGCTTATGTGCACTCCATACACATGGTACACCAAAGGCCTCACAAAAGCTTTTAACTCTTTTCTTATGGTTGTTTGAGCATATAACTATCTCAAAGCCCATGTCCTTAAGATTCTGCTTAAACTCTAAAAGCTCCTTTGTTGGCATCTTTTCTCTATATGATATTAGTGTATTATCTAGATCACTTATAATAAGGCGCTTCCCCTCATCATATAATCTTTTAAAATCTATATCATAGATTGTTGTTTCATATTCATTTGGTATAAACTTTAATGGATTAAATAAGTACTCTAGCATTTAAAAATCACCTGCAAATATTATATAATAGTTCGCTTTAAATAAAAAGCGTTAGTCTTAAAAAAAGTGCTGATGTTATATCAGCACTATTTGTTATTTTACTTGTTAGAAACTGAGTTAATTAATACTCTTGATTCCTTACCACTCTCAGATACAACTGTTACTGTATCACCCTTCTTAGCTCCCATTAAAGCCTTTCCTAGTGGAGACTCTGATGAAATCTTTCCATTGATTGGGTCAGCCTCGATTGTACCAACAATTGCGAAATCAAATGTCTTACCTAAATCAACATAAGTGATATTAACATTCTTTCCAATTGATACCTTCTTTGATTTATCAACCTCAATAATCTTGTGGTTCTTTATAATATTCTCTAGCTCTAAGCTTCTTGCATTTAGTCTTGCTTGCTCATCTCTTGCAGCATCATAATCAGCGTTTTCTGATAAGTCTCCTTGAGAACGAGCATCCTGTAATGCTTGAATGTTAGCAGGAATTAATACGTCCTTTAAATTTTGATACTCTGCTAAGACTGCAGCATATCCTTCTTCAGTTATTTCAATAATCTTTTTCTCAGCCATGATTAGATCCTCCGTATTTCAATACAATATATTATACAATAATTCTTTAAAAAATCAAATATAAATTAAATGACATTTACCAATCTTTTAATTTACACTAAATCCTTATATCTAAGCATTCTAAACTCATGCTGTAATCTCTTAGCACCAGGAAGCTTAGATTCAAAATATCTATAGAAATTTTCCTGATGTCCTAGATATTTAAAATGGCATAGCTCATGGCATATTACAGTATCAATATACTTTGGCTCCATTTTCATACATATACCAGATATTTCTATCATATTTTCTCTTCTAAAGCATTTACCATAGAAGGTAGTTGTGTATTTGAACCTTAAGGAAGGCTTTTTGATTTTTAAATCAGAAAACCTACTAAATAGGCTATCAAATACACTTAGGGTATATTCCTTTACCATTTCGGTATAAAACCTTTTTATAAGCTTATCTCTATAGGATAAATCCCTGCATTTAACATATAGGGTATCATCTACTATATATACTCTATCTTCATTTGATATAGATAGATCAAGCTTTAATAGACGTCCAAGGTAATGAATAGTATCCTCACTTTTTTTATTTAAGTCCGATCTATTCATTATTCTTACTACTCTAGCCTTATTCTTTTGAAATAGGCTATCTATTTCTCTTTCTGAATAGAGGTAGCCACTATTTAAGCGAAACCTATTATCGCCTAAATACTTAAAATATACACCTCTATTAGAAGGCTTATAGATCATCTCTACATCAATTTCTATATCATCAAGCCTAATCCTCATAGATTCTTACCATATCATATTCACTAAGCTTTATATCACACTTAAAGTGAACAATATCTCCTGGGTGACGTGATGCGTCTAGGATATTTTCATCCTTATCATAGATATCTCCTATCTCTATTACCTCACTTAAATGTGGTCCAAATAGCTCTAGACGAGAATGAGGCTTAAAGAAGTTACGAGATTCAATATAGGCCATATGATTCTTTTCATCATATGACTTTACAATTCCACAAAATGTTTGAGAAGGCTCCTCGCTACGCATATTATATAGCTGCTCTGAGACATCAGTTTGACCATGTAGGAAGCCATATGATGTTTCTCTATTTTCTGCCTTACTTATTTCTTTCATATAGAAATCATAATCCTTAACACTTCCAGTTTCTAGGTACTCATCTATTATCATACGATAAGCCTTTACTACTGTTGCGATATAGTGAAGAGATTTCATTCTTCCCTCTATCTTGAATGAATTAGCACCTGTATCTATTAGGGC
>JAILRQ010000010.1 GCA_024698125.1 Acholeplasmatales bacterium | reverse complement strand
CTATAACTTCTATTCAGATAAGAAGTGGGGTAAGGCTGATACTTATGACCTTTGCCTTAATTCATCAGTTGGAATTGATGAGTCTGTAAAGATTATTAAGGAATTCGTTAAGGCTAAGCTAAATATTGAATTATAAAAAATATAAACTACCTACTGCATAATTGTGGTAGGTAGTTTTTTGTTGTGATATAATGTGTGCAGGAAGTGATATTATGTCAAGAATTGATGACGCAATGAATTATAAGAATATGGGCTTTAACTGCACACAATCAGTATTAAAGGCCTATAGTGATTTAACAGGAGTAGATTATGATATCTTAGGAAAAATCGGATCAGGATTTGGAATAGGTATGGGTAATCTTGAGGCTACATGTGGATCTTTAATTGGAGCCAATATTATTTTAGGATTATTAAATAATGATCCAAGAAAGAGAACTATGACAATGTCAGCTAAAATGCTTAATAGTTTTAAGGAAAATGCAGGACATACACAATGTAAGGTATTAAAGGGTATTGAGACTGGTAAGGTATTATGTCCTTGTATTGATTGTGTTAAATATGCATCTATGGCATTAGAGGAAACACTAAAGGAAGCAGGAATAGAGACTGATGCTAACAATTAGATTAAACAAGGGTGAGGAAAGAGAAAAAATCTTAGGATACCCTTGGATATTTAATAATGAGGTTAATTCATTTGATGGTGAAATTAAAAATGGTGAGGTATGCAGGGTTAATACCTTTGATGGTAATTTCTTATGCTACGGATTTTTAAACACATCTTCAAAGATAATGGTAAGAATTTTATCTTTTGATGAAACTGAGGTTATTGATAAGGAATTCTTTAAGAAAAGAATAGAGTTTGCGATAGAACATCGTAAAACTCTTGGTATTATAGGATGCTGTAGACTAGTATTCTCTGAGGCTGATAATCTTCCAGGTCTTGTAGTAGACCAGTATGGAGATTATTTATCAGTACAATTTATGTCCCTTGGAATGGATAAGATTAAAAAGGATATAGTAGATATCCTTGTAGAGCTTACAGGATGCAAGGGAATATATGAGCGTAGTGATATGCCAGTAAGAGAGAAGGAAGGTCTAGAGCAGACTAAGGGATTTTTATATGGTGATTTTGATACAAGAATCCAGGTTTGTGAAAATGGAATCAAGTTTATTGTCGATGTTAAGGAAGGACAAAAGACTGGATACTTCCTTGATCAAAAGCTTAATAGAGATATTTTAAAGTATTACGCTAAGGATAAGGAGGTACTAGATTGCTTTTCTAATGTAGGAGGATTTGCACTACATGCCTTAAAGTATGGTGCAAAGCATGTTACCGCAACAGATATTTCACAAAAGGCCTGTGATGATATTTTGTATAACGCATCATTAAATAATTTTAAAAATCTTGATGTATTATGTGTAGATGTATTTGATTTTCTTCGTAATGATCCAAATACATATGATGTAATAGTCCTAGATCCACCAGCCTTTACTAAATCTAAGGATACAGTAAAAAAGGCTTATAAGGGCTATATGGAGATTAATACTCAAGCATTAAAGAAGGTAAGAAAAGGTGGATACCTATTAACCTTCTCATGCTCACAGCATATGACACCAGATTTATTTATGCAGATGGTCGCAGATGCAGCTCATAACGCTAAAAGAACTGTTCGTTTAGTAGATTTTAGAGTGCAGTCCCCAGATCATCCATCATTATTACAATCTGAGTCAGAGCTTTATTTAAAATGTTTAATTTTAAGAGTAATGTAAAAAATGGAGGCTACATAAGTAGTCTCCATCTTTTTTTACTCTAAAACAGTAACATCCTCAATAAGCTTAGGTTTGTCACCATCTACTGTAAGAGTATAGATTACATTTGGCTTAATATCACCCTTTATAATAGCTGTTGCTACAAAGGTTTCAACAAACTTTTGAATATATCTACGTAATGGACGTGCTCCATATGATATATCAAAGGCTTGGTCTAGAATATGCTGTTTTAGCTCATCTGAGTATCTAATTGTGATATATTCACGAAGTAATCTTTCGTCAAGCTCACGAAGAAGCTTGTCGATAATTCTTAATTGAACATCACGCTCAAGTGGCTTAAATACAATAGTTTCATCAATACGATTAATAAACTCAGGTTTAAAGTAGTTCTTAAGTAGATCCATTACACCCTTTTCATTATTAGGGTTTTCAAGAAGAA
>JAILRQ010000009.1 GCA_024698125.1 Acholeplasmatales bacterium | reverse complement strand
TTTAAGGGATGTAGCTCCCTCCATCAAATTCATTCCCTTACATATACTTCCTCTTCCAAACTCCTCCTTTATAGAAGAGATTGTCCTATAAAGTATTCTTTCTCTTTCCTCTTTTTTAGAATCTGAAAAAAGATTAATATCATTAAAGCTTTTAAACTCAAAGAATGATATACCAATTCTTCTTATTGGAATATTTTTTATAGTTGTAGTCTCAAACAAATATAAAAGCTCTGATTGAAGATTTGAGAATAGATTTGTAGCCATATCCATCTTCCTACTTCCACCACTATATCCCTGCAAATACTTTTCATCATACCCAACCATAAGGCTTACTCCCTTAGGCGATAGATTATCTCTTATAAGCTCAACACACTTATTATCAAGCATTTCAAGTAGTACAAGCTTAGCCTCATTATAGGAATAATTACGTTCAAGTATCTGACTTTCAGAAACACTCTTACTTTTTGGCTTATAGGCTTTAATATCCTCTATAGTAGTATCATCCTCACCCTTTGCATGCATAATAAGATATTCTGCGTTTACTCCAAACTCCTTATATAATACCTCATCATCACATCTTCTAATTCCCTCCATATCAAAGATGCCAAGACGTCCTAAATGCCTTTCTATTCCAAAGCCTATCTGCCAAAAGTCAGATAAGGGTCTATGATGTGATAAAAGCTTAATATATAATTCCTTAGACAAATATCCAATATTTCTTTTATCATGCTTGGCAATGATATCCATAGAAATCTTTGCAAGATACATATTATCTCCAATACCTGCAGTTGCTGTAAGCCCTAAGGTATTAAATATATCATCTATAACCATTTGCGCCATATCCTTAGGATCCTTTTTATATAGCTTCATATAAGGTGCAATATTTATAAATGATTCATCAATGGAATAAACATGTATATCCTCAGCAGAGAAATACTTTAAATATATATCATATACCATGCATGAGTATTTTACATAAAGGCTCATGCGTGGCTTTTGACATATATATTCAATAGTCTTTGGTATTTCATAAAGCCTTCCACGGCTTTTAACACCAAACTGCTTAATATATGGAGTTGCGGCTAAGGTTATAGCTCCCATACCTCTAGATGAATCCGCAACTACAAGGGCTGTTTTAAAGGGATCATATCCATGTACTACACATTCTACTGAGGCATAAAAGCTTTTAAGGTCAATGCACATATACATTTTAATTCCCCCTTTCACAGCTATATTTTATTACAATAAAAAAGAAAAGGTGTCCAATCAAATGGACACCATTAATTCTTTCTTAATTTCATTATTTTACCAACTACTACACATATCATACAAATTGCAAAGTTTGCAAATATAATTGCAGAACCAATAGGTAGGTTATCTATTGTACAAGCTACTAAAAGTCCAATAGTAAATCCTACAACACTTTCTACTGCCGCAAATATTGTAACTCCCTTAAATGTTTTAAACACCTGTCTTGCTGATAGTGTTGGGAAAATTATAAGAGCTGTTATAAGTAGGGCTCCCATAACCTTCATTCCAATAACTACAGTAATTGATATTAATATAGAGATGATAACATTGATTAAATCAGTCTTAATACCAGATGATTTAGAGAATGTTTCATCAAATGTTACTGAGAATATCTTATTATATAATAGAACAAATACCAAAATCACAATAAAAGCGATTATAACACTTAGAATAACCTCACCACGGCTTACACCAAGTAGTGAACCATAAAGGTAGCTTTGTAGGCTAAAGTTTACTCCTTCTCCAATCTCAATTGCGGCATATCCTACCGCAAGTGACATGGTCGCAAATATTGCGATAGCACTATCACCAAATGCCTTACTCTTTTGAGAAAGCCATAGTATTAGAAATGATGAGACTATAACAACAGGTATTGCGAATACTAGTGGTGTAAATCCACAGCATACTGCAATTGCTACAGCACCAAATCCAACATGTGATAATCCATCTCCTATCATAGAGTGCTTCTTTAATACTAATGACACTCCAAGTAGAGCACAGGATAAGGCCATAGTAACTCCTACTATAAAGGCGTATTGTATATATTGTCTTGATAATATCTTCATTAAATCAAGAATCATATCTACACCTCCGCCCTAGAATAAAGCTCGAAGCCTTGATCTGATATTTTTAAAACCTTATTTCCTAATGTTTTATCAAGGTCAGCATCATGGCTAATCATCATGATGCTTATATTAAGCTCCTTATTTAGCTTTTCTAATAAATCGTAAAACTCCTCCTTTGATGTAGCATCTAAATTATTAGATGGCTCATCAAGGATTAATAGCTTATTAGTTGCGCATAGGCTTCTAGCAAGTAATGTCTTTTGTCTTTGTCCTCCTGAAAGCTCTGAGAAGGATTTATCCTTAATATGTGCAATATTAAGAATCTCTAAGGCCTCCATAGCCTTAGCCTTATCCTCCTTATTATAGAATGGTCTTAGACCCATTCTATTAAGTCTTCCAGATAAAACTATTTCATATACGCTTGCAGGGAACCCAGCATCTACCTTAGTTTCCTGTGGCATATATCCAATTAGGTTTTTATTTAGGGATTCACCAAATCTTATTTCCCCACCCATTGGCTTAATAAGACCAAGTATTCCCTTAATTAGTGTTGATTTTCCTGCTCCGTTCTTTCCAACGACAATAATAAAATCACCGTCATTTACCGTAAATGAGATGTTATTTATAACTATTTCGTTTTCATAACCTAGGGTTAAGTTCTTAACCTCAAAAAGCATTTAAAATCACTTCCTAATTTAATGCTGCCTCTAATACCTCGATATTATGATTCATAAAATCTACATATGTAGTTCCAGCCTTATAATCATCCTTAGATACATTATGCATTGTATAGAATGTTTCCTTTGTAACTGTGTATCCATCGGCTGCACAGTTTGAAATAATAGTATCTGCAATATTAGCCTCTGAAAGCTCAATTACAAATATTATACCTAAATTATTTTCTTTTACAACACTTGTTAATGATTCAATTGTTGTAGCTGATGCTTCCTTTGATGATTCGCATCCCTTGAATGCCGCATCATAAGAAAGACCATACTCTCTTACAAAATATAAAAGAGGGAATCTATCAGCAAATACTAGAATAGACTTTGAAGCACTTGCTACTACATTCTTAATATTTGTATCACAAGTATCAAGGGATGCAGTATATGCATTCATATTAGCCTTATAAGTATCTGCGTTATCACTATCAATCTTAGCTAATGCCTCATAGATTGCATTAATGATATACTTAGCATTTGTTATTGAAGTCCAAACGTGCTCATCGTACTCCTCCTCTTCACCCTCTTCATGAGTGTGAGTTGCAGTAAGATTTTCCTCATCATCATGATGATGGTGCTCGCTCTCCTCAGCAGATGCAGGGTTTTCCTCCTCATAAAGAGTTCCCTTATGCTCTACTACCTCCATCATATTTACAACTACAGTCTTTGTTGTATCTATAGATGGTAAAATTTGTTCCTCTACCCATTCCTCATCAGACTCTCCACCGATGTAAATGAATACCTTAGAATCTAAAATTGATTCAACATCACCAACTGATGGTGAATAATCATGAAGCTCCTCTCCTGGTTCAAGTAGCATATCAGCTGACATACTATCACCAGCAACAGCTCTTGCAAAATCATATCCTGCAAATGAAGTAGATATAATCTCGCTGTCCTTGCTATCGCCACATGACGCTAATGTAAATAGCGCTAAAAAGGCGAACGCAATGGCACCAAAAATCTTTTTTCTCATCGTAAATATACCCCCAAGTATTTTATCTGCATTTTGGACATAGTCCATATATAGTCGACTCATAATTATCAATAAGGAATCCATGCTCCTCTGATATATGATGTAGGAATTCCTCTGTATCATGACAATCTAGATGAATAACTAGCCCACACTTCTTGCACTTTAGATGAAGGTGTCTAGAACAATCACCCATCGCAAGCTGATACTCAAATCTATTAGTATCCTGGTTATAACACTTACGAACCTCCTTAGTTAGGGCTAGATTATCTAAGAATCTATATAATGTAGCCTTACTACATGATTCGTCCTTAAGCTTAAGGATATCTAATATCTCATCTGGACTTAACAGTCTTTCTTTATTTTCTTTAAGAATTTCCATTATTATACTCTTCTGCTTTGTTGAATACATAGTGTCCCTCCTAGAAAATGAAACTGAGTCGCAATTTCAATTTCCTACATAATTATACCACCTATTTGGGCTGTGTCAACTAAAAAATATTAAAAATAAAAATAAACGGTTAATTATAACTAACTAGTGTTAAATCATTGTAAAAAAATCCTCCATAAATTATAATATTTATATAAGGTGATGCTATGGAAAAAAGGATAATTTATTATAGTGATCCCCTAAATGATGACTTCGCAATCAAGAGTCAGCAGGGATACACTACACCAACAAATTTTAAATATAAAAAGAATTGGCTATTCAGGCTATGGGCTGATGCAGTTTACTATATTTTAGGAGTACCAATTGTATTTTTAATTTCTAAGATGGTTCACCATCTAAAGATATATGGCAAGAAAAATATAAAAGGCCTAAAGGGCTATTATATGTTTTCAAACCATACAACATCAATAGATCCCTTCTACGCTGTCCTTGCATCATACCCAAGAAAATGCTATACAATAGCTAATCCTGTAATATCAAGATATATAGGTGTTAAAAATATAATAAGAACTGTAGGTGGAATTCCACTTCCTACCTCTCTTTCTCAAATGAAGGAGTTTATGGAATTTCAAGAAACAATAATAACTAAGAAAAAGGATAACATATTAATATATCCTGAGGCTCACATTTGGGAATACTACAACTCTATTAGACCATTTAGCGCAGCTTCATTTAAATACCCAGCAAAAATCAACTGCCCTATAGTTGTTCTTACAACAGTATTTAGGCATCCTAAAAAGGAAGGAAAACGACCTGGTGTATCAGTTTATATATCAAAGCCAATATATCCAAATGAGCTCTTAGACATGAAGGAAAGGTATCAAGCACTAAGAGATG